>NZ_JBSHMJ010000009.1:0-111641 GCF_053645265.1 Dietzia sp. NPDC055343
GGCCGGTCCGGCCACCCGCGTCGCCGGCCTGCTCAGTCGATCGTCTCCTTGAGCTTGTCCTCGCGGATGAACAGCAGCATCACGGTGGCGACGAGGAGCAGTGGCACCACGACGTGGTAGATCGGAACGAGGGCGTCGTTGTACGCTCCGACGATCGCGTCGTGCAGCGGCCCGGGAAGGCCGGCGAGTATCTCCGGGCTCATCGAGTTCGCGGCGCCGGAGCCGTTCGAGAAACCTGCGGCGACCTCAGCTCCTTCGGGCCCCATCTGCTGGGCCGCGGCGGGGATCCGCTCGCCCATGAGATCGGCGAGGCGGCTGACGAACACCGAGCCGACGACCGCCGACCCCAGTGTGGCGCCGATCTGACGGAAGAAGTTGTTGGACGCGGTGGCCGTGCCGACCATGGTGATGGGGAACGAGTTCTGCACGATGAGGACCAGCAGCTGCATGCACAGGCCGAGTCCGAAGCCGAACACGAACAGGACCACCCCGAGGTGCGTGAGGGTGTCCTCGGCCCGGAGCGAGCCGATCAGCCAGAGGCCGACGGCCATGACCACCGAGCCGACCACCGGGTACCACTTGTAGCGGCCGGTGCGGCTGACGATGTTGCCCACGACGATCGAGGTGCCCATCATCCCGGCCATCATCGGCGTCATCATGAGGCCGGCGGCGGTGGGGCTGAGCCCGTGGACCATCTGGATGTAGGTGGGCAGGTAGGCGATGCACCCGAACATCGACACGCCGATGATGAGCCCGGCCGCGGTGGACAGGGTGAAGTTGCGCTGGCGGAACAGGGTCATGGGGATCAGCGGATCGGCGGAGCGCAGCTCGACCAGGACGAACGCGACCGCGCAGACGAGGAACACTGCGCCCAGGGCGAAGATCGCCGGGTCGGTCCAGCCGAACCGGTGGCCGCCCCACGACGAGAGCAGGATGAGCGCGGTGGTGCCGGTGGCCATGAGGAGCGTGCCGGCCCAGTCCGTCCGTCGGCCGGCGCCGCGGCGGGGGAGACGGAGGAAGGCCACCGCCACGACCAGGGCTAGGAGGCAGACCGGGAGGTTGAACCACAGCGCCCAGCGCCAACCGGGCCCCTCGGTGAAGAACCCGCCGAGGAGTGGCCCGAGGACGGAGGAGAGCCCGAAGACCGCGCCCATGATGCCCATGTACCGACCGCGCTGGCGGGCGGGCACGACGTCGGCGACGATCGCCTGCGACAGGACCATGAGCCCGCCGCCGCCGAGGCCCTGGATGGCGCGCGCAACGATGAGGACGTCGATGTTCCAGGACAGTGCGCCGAGGAGCGAGCCGGCGGAGAACAGCAGTATCGCGGCCACGAACAGGGGCTTGCGGCCGATCTGGTCACCGAGCTTGCCGTATACCGGCAGGCCGATGGTCATGGTGAGCAGGTAGACGGTGATGACCCAGCTCATCCGGTCGACGCCGCCGAGGTCGGCGACGATGGTCGGGAGCGCGGTGGCGAAGATCATCTGCCCCAGGGACACGATGAGCATCCCCAGCAGCAGCGAGGTGAAGACCAGCGGGACGTTGTGGCCGGGCGCGGCCGGGGCGTTCGTCTCCGCGTGTGGTCGGGTGGTGGTGTCGGTCATACTGACCTCTCTGAGAGGGCTGCGAGCTGGGCGAGTTGGCCGAGGGCCATGAGGCAGTCGGCGTTGAGGTCGGCGAGGGTGGCGTGTTCGCGGGTGAGCCAGGTCGACAGCCCGAGGCTCCCGGAGGCGGCGATCAGCGCGACGTAGGCACGCGCCTCGGCGTCGACGGGGACGGTGGTGAGCCGCCGTAGCTGTGGGCTCCGTCCGAAATGCTGGGTGAGCAGGTCGACGAGCCGGAGCTGGAACTTCGACGAGGCGGTCATCCGCGCGGCGGCCAGGTCGGGGTGCTCACGGAAGATGGCGCGCCGACGCTGCAGAAGGACGGCGGTCTGCGCGTCGTCGGCCGTGCGGACCGCGGCGAACGCCGAGAGGAACAGCGTGAGCAGGGCGCGCGGGACGTCCGGGTCGGCCCCGACGAGGAACTCCGCGCGTGCGGCGTCGGGGACGTCCTCGGGGGTCGTGCCGATGACCGCGGCCTCCTTGGAGGCGACGTAGTTGAAGAAGGTCCGCTTGGAGACCTCGGCGGCCGCGCAGATCTGGTCGACGGTCACCGCGTCGTAGCCGTGCTCGAGCACGAGCGACGTGGCGGCGTCCTCGATGGCGACCATCGTCGCGCGCCGCTTGCGCTCGCGGAGCGAGTCGGCGTCGGGTGGGGAAGTCATGGCGGAAGCCTAGCCAAACTTTGCACCGAGTGCATATTTATACCTGGTGAACTTCGACACCCTCCTGATTTGGAATCCGGAACCGGGTCTGCCTATAGTGGTTCCGCACTAAGCCCCCGTCGTCTAGCGGCCTAGGACGCCGCCCTCTCACGGCGGTAGCGTGGGTTCGAATCCCATCGGGGGTACCAGGGAGATGACCCGGCTCGTCTGATCAGACGAGCCGGGTCATCCTGCATTTGGGGCATGAGAGGATCGCCGTCGTGACCTCGCGCCGTGACCTTCTCCGCCTCGCCCTCGGTGCCGGGCTGGCGACGGTGGGGGTGTCCGGGTGTGCGCGGACGGACGATCCGGGCCGGACGACGACGACACCGTCGACCCGGGGCGCGTCCACGTCCGGGTCGCTCGCCCCGCCGGAGCCGGTCCGGACCGTCACGCCCGACGCCCCTGCGCGACAGGTGGTCGCGATGTCCTCGGCGGACCTCGACGTCCTGCACGCGCTCGACCATGCGCCGACGGCGGCCTGGGCGGCGGACGGTACCGGACCCCGGCCCTGGCGCGGGCGGCCCGCCCCGCCGGCGCCGGAGTGGGCCGGGTCCGGGCCGCCGAGCCTCAGATCCCTCCTGCCCTTCGGGGTGGACGCGTTCGCGATGGCGTCCGCGGATGTCACCGAGTCGCAACTGCGGGCCTATGAACGTCTCGGCGCGGTGATCGTCGGCCCGGAGGGGCGACCCGATTGGCGCGATCATCTCCACCTGATCGCCGACGCGGTGGGCGCCGACCCCGCCCCGGCGGAACGGGCCACCGGGGAGGTGCTCGGGGCGTGGGCCGAGCGGCAGCGCCGGCTGGGGGTGGAGAGCTTCGTCGTCGTCATCGGGACCGGCGCTGACCCCGACACCGCCGTGGCCACCCTCGCGGCCGACGCGCCGCTCCTCGCCGAGCTGCGGGCACTCGGGTTCGACGTGGTGACGTATCCCGGGCCGGTCGTCTTCCGGGAACTGCGGCGGCCCGGCGTGCACGTCGTTCGCGTCGACCCACGGGACGGTGATCTCGTGGCCGCGGTCCGGCAGCCGAGCGTGTCCAGCCTGCCCTGGGCGCTGGAGCGGCTCGTCCGGGGGCGGCGCCCGGGCTGACCCGGCGGGCTGACCCGGCGGGCTGACCCGACGGGCGGCATGCCGGGCCGGGGCGCAGGGCGGGCGGCGCCTGGTTCGGTGCGGGTCGCGGCCGGTGGGGCGGGTGTCGGTTAGAGGCGCTTGTGGATGGCCTCGGCAGCGGCTAGGAGGTCGGCGGCCCAGCGCACACCGGGGCGGCGGCCGATGCGGTCCACCGGGCCGGAGACGGAGATGGCAGCGATCACCGCGCCCGAGGAGTCGCGGATCGGCGCCGAGATGGACGCGACGCCGGGCTCGCGCTCGGCGACGGACTGTGCCCAGCCGCGCTTGCGGATCTCGGCGAGCTGGCGCTCGGTGTAGCCCGCCTCGGCCAGCAGCGCGCGCTGCGTGTGGATGTCGGCCCACGCGGCGAGCACCTTGGCGCCAGAGCCGCGCGTCATGGGCAGGACCGCTCCGACGGGCACCGTGTCGCGCAGTCCGGTGAGGGGCTCGGCCGAGGCCACGCAGACACGGCGGTCGCCGTCGCGGCGGTAGACTTGGACGCTCTCGTCCGTGGTCTCGCGCAGGCGGGGCAGGACCGAGGAGGCGGCCTCGGCGAGCGGGTCGGGGAGGTTGGCCGCGAGCTTGGCGAGGCCGGGTCCCAGGGTCCAGATGCCGGCATCGTCACGGGCCAGGAGTTGGTGCGTCTCCAGGCCCACCGCCAGTCGGTGTGCGGTCGCCCGGGGCAGCCCGGTTCGCTCGCACAGGTCTGACAGGACGCACGGTTGCTCGGCCACGGCGTGTAGCACCGTCATTGCTTTGTCGAGGACCCCGATCCCGCTATACTGTCTCACAGTTCGACTATAGCGTCCTACATGGTGAGAATCCATCGTGAACTCGCCGAGGACGTGGACTTGGAGGCGTGATGAGTGAGACGGTGTCCGGCGGCGGACGGCCGCGGACCCTGGCCGAGAAGGTCTGGGATGACCACGTGGTCGCCAGGGGCGAGGGCGAGGGCGGGTCGCGTCAGCCCGACCTCATCTTCATCGACCTGCACCTCATCCATGAGGTGACCAGCCCGCAGGCGTTCGACGGGCTCCGGCTCGCCGGTCGGCGGCTCCGCCGGCCCGACCTCACGCTGGCGACGGAGGACCACAACGTGCCCACCGACATCGTCGGGGGAGCGGTGAACCTCATCGCCGACCAGACCTCGCGGACGCAGATCGAGACGCTGCGCCGCAACTGCGAGGAGTTCGGTGTCCGCCTCTACCCGATGGGTGATGCCGAGCAGGGCATCGTCCACATCATCGGACCGCAGCTGGGCCTGACCCAGCCCGGGATGACCGTCGTGTGCGGCGATTCGCACACCTCGACGCACGGCGCGTTCGGCTCCATCGCGATGGGCATCGGCACCTCCGAGGTGGAGCACGTCATGGCCACCCAGACACTGTCGCTGCGGCCGTTCAAGACGATGGCGATCACCGTGACCGGCGAACTGCGGCCCGGCGTCACCGCGAAGGACCTCATCCTGGCCGTGATCGCACAGATCGGCACCGGCGGCGGGCAGGGCTACATCATCGAGTACCGCGGAGAGGCCATCGAGAAGCTCTCGATGGAGGCCCGGATGACCGTGTGCAACATGAGCATCGAGGCCGGCGCCCGCGCGGGCATGATCGCCCCGGACCAGACCACCTTCGACTATCTCGAGGGTCGCCCGCACGCCCCGCAGGGGGCCGAGTGGGACGCCGCCGTGGAGTACTGGCGCGGCCTGCGGACCGACGAGGACGCGGTGTTCGACACCGAGGTCGTGATCGACGGCTCCGCACTGACCCCGTTCGTCACGTGGGGCACCAACCCCGGCCAGGGTGTTCCGCTGGGTGCGACCGTGCCGGACCCGGAGTCCTTCACGGACGAGAGTGAGCGGATCGCCGCCGAGAGCGCCCTGGAGTACATGGATCTCCGGGCGGGGACCCCGATGCGGGACGTGCCCGTCGACGTGGTGTTCGTGGGCTCCTGCACCAACGGGCGGATCGAGGACCTGCGCGAGGTGGCCGAGGTCATCGCCGGCCGCAGGGTCGCCGACGACGTCCGAGTGCTCGTCGTCCCCGGTTCGATGCGGGTACGCGAGCAGGCCGAGGCCGAGGGGCTGGACCGGATCTTCACAGAGTTCGGGGCCGAGTGGCGCCAGCCCGGATGCTCGATGTGTCTCGGGATGAACCCCGACTCACTCGAGCCCGGTCAGCGATGTGCCTCGACCTCCAACCGGAACTTCGAGGGGCGCCAGGGCAAGGGTGCGCGCACCCACCTGGTCAGCCCGTCCGTCGCGGCGGCCACCGCCGTGCTCGGCCGCTTCGCCTCTCCCGCCGACCTCGAGCCCGCGAAGGGGGCCTGACACCTCATGGAGCCGATCACCACCCACACCGGCATCGGTGCCCCGCTGCGCCGCTCCAACGTGGACACCGATCAGATCATCCCCGCCGTCTACCTCAAGCGCGTGACCCGCACGGGCTTCGAGGACGGGCTGTTCTCGTCATGGCGCGCGAAGGAGCCCGACTTCGTGCTCAACCGCGCGCCCTACGACAAGGCTTCCGTCCTGGTCGCCGGTCCCGACTTCGGCACCGGTTCCTCCCGGGAGCACGCTGTCTGGGCGCTCATGGACTTCGGGTTCCGCGTGGTCATCTCCTCGCGCTTCGCCGACATCTTCCGCGGGAACTCCGGCAAGTCCGGGCTCGTCGCGGCCCAGGTGGAGCAGGAGAACGTGGAGCTGCTCTGGAAGGTCATGGACGCCCGGCCCGGGATCGAGCTGACCGTCGATCTGGGTGCGCGGACCGTCGCGGCCGGAGATGTGACCGTCCCGTTCGACATCGATGACTACACCAGGTGGCGCCTCATGGAGGGGCTCGACGACATCGGCCTCACCCTCCGGCGTGAGGACCTCATCGAGGAGTACGAGGCCCGGCGTCCGTCCTTCAAGCCCGTCACCGAGCCACGGTAGGCGGGGATCGGCGCCCCTCGGCGGGTGGCTCGGGAGAGCTGCCGGACGCCATGGCGCGCGGATGTTGAGGCTTCTTTATCCCTCTTTGTGTGAGTATGCTTATCCGCACTGGGTGCGGATCGGTTCCGCGACAGCGACACTCGCACAAAGGGGGGCTCCCACGTGAACAAAGCCGATCTCATCGAGGAACTGGCTGAACGTATGGGCGGTGACCACCAGCTAGCCACCGAGGCGCTGGAGAACACCCTCGACATCATCGTGCGGACGGTGGCGTCCGGGGAGTCGATCACCATCATGGGGTTCGGCATCTTCGAGAAGAAGGCCCGGGCCGCACGGGTCGCCCGTAACCCACACACCGGGGAGTCGATCCCGGTCCCTCCCACGTATTCGCCGGTGTTCCGCCCCGGTCAGTACTTCAAGGCGGTCATCCAGGGCGCGGAGGTCCTCCCGGAAGGACGGCTGGCGGCAAAGCGATCGAGTTCGCACCAGTCGTTCGGCGGGCTGGGGCAGAACGGTGTCGACCACCCCGGCAGGGTCGGCTGAGCCTCGGCTGACCCACGCCGCGCCGTCCCGGGAGAGTGCGGTCCCGTCGGCTCGCCGGTCAGTGCAGCGGGAGCGGGCTGCGGTAGTAGTCCGCATAGAGCAGTGTGGTCCCTGAGAAGCCGAGACCCCACGCGCCCGCCTTCTTGGTGGAGGTATCGCCGATGTCGATCCCCGCTGCCACGGCCATATCATCGAGCATCCCGGGGATCGCGGTGCCCTGGGAACTGATCGCCGCGATGCCACCGCCGGTGGCCGCGATCTCGAGCAGCCGCTGCACGGCGCCCGCAGGTGACTCCAGGTAGGCCTCGTCGCTCAGGGCGGGCTCGATCGCGATGTCGACACCGAGTTCATCGGCGAGCGGCCCCAGGGTCTGTTCGCAGCGCACCCGGGGCGCGCTGTGCAGCCGGCTGACGCCGAACGCCCTCAGCATCGGGGACAGCATCTCGGCCTGCGTACGCCCGGACTTCTCGAGTGGTCGAAGCGCGTCGTCCCCGCTCCATTCGCTCCTGTCGCCCGCCTTGGCGTGCCGCACGAGGAGCACCACCGTCTCCACCGGTCGCATGCCGGCGAAGCGGGTGAGTATCTTGCGGTCCAGGGCGTAGGAGACGAGAGCCTTGGCCTCCTCCACGGGGAGCCACCGGAGTTCGTCGACCTCGGAATTCGGCGCGAAGCGGCCGCCGAGCGACCGGGCGGACCAGTAGGTGACCTCCTTGCGGGTGTTCTCCTTCAGCGGGTACGCGGTGGTCCCGATGAGTGACTCGAGCACCGACTCGAACCCGGTCTCCTCGAGGATCTCCCTGACCGCGGTCGTCGGCAGGGACTCTCCTGAATCGACCTTGCCCTTCGGTAGCGACCAGTCGTCGTACCGGGACCGGTGGACGATCGCGCACACCGGCACCCCGTTCTCCACGCGGTACAACACCGCACCCGCGGCGGGGACGACCCGGATCTTGGACTTGGACTTGGACTTGCTCATCGGTCACGGAACCCCGCGTGTTCGGCGGCCATGCGTTCCTGGTGATCGATCGAGTCCGCCCAGTCCTCCGGCGCGGGCATCCGGCGCCACGTGGCGTCGGGCTGCAGCTGGAAGCTGCGCGTGGCGGGATCGAGAGCCGAGGTGAAGATGCGGTTCACCTGCGCCTTGAGGCGCGGGTCGGTGACCGTGACCATCACCTCGACGCGTCGATCGAGGTTTCGGTGCATCATGTCCGCGCTGCCCAGCAACACCTCGTCCGCACCACGGAAGTGCAGGATGCGTGAATGCTCGAGGAACCGGCCGAGAATCGACCGGACGTGGATGTTCTCGCTCAGTCCGGGAACCCCGGCACGTAGTGAGCAGATTCCACGCACGACGATGTCGACCGGGACGCCGGCCTGCGAGGCGCGGTACAGGGCGTCGATCACCTGCTCGTCGACCAGGGCGTTGGCCTTGAGGCGGATGCCCGCCTCCCGACCCTCTGCGGCCAGCGCGATCTCCCGGTCGATGCGCTCGATGATCCCGGAGCGGATGCCCTCGGGGGCGACGAGCAGCCGCCGGTATTTGCTGACATTGGAGAAGCCCGTCAGGTGGTTGAACAGGTCGGTCAGGTCCGAGACCACGTCCTCGTCGGCGGTGAACAGCCCCACGTCCTCGTACAGGCGCGCCGTCTTGGGGTTGTAGTTGCCGGTCCCGATGTGGGCGTAGCGCTGGAGGCGATCGCCCTCCTTGCGGACGACCAGACACGTCTTACAGTGCGTCTTCAAACCCACCAACCCGTACACCACATGCACGCCGGCCTGCTCGAGTTCGCGCGCCCACCGGATGTTGTTCTGCTCGTCGAACCGGGCCTTGATCTCGACCAGCGCCACCACCTGCTTGCCGGCTGCGGCGGCGTCGACGAGGGCGTTGACGATGGGCGAGTCACCGGAGGTGCGGTAGAGGGTCTGCTTGATCGCCAGTACGTTCTCGTCCGCCGCCGCTTGCTCGATGAATCTCTGGACGGTGGTGGAGAACGAGTCGTAGGGGTGCTCGACCAGGACGTCGCCCTCGTGGAGCGAGTCGAAGATGTTGCGGGCCGTCTCCCGTTCACCGAACGCCGGAGGAGTGGCCGGCACCATCGCCGGATCCTTGAGATCCGGGAGCTCGAGTCCGTGGAGCTGCCACAGCCCGGTCAGATCGAGCAGGCCGGAGAAGCGGATCACGTCCCCGGACTCGATGTCGAGCTCGCGCTTGAGGATCCGCAACATCCGGGGGGTGGTGTCCTCGGCGATCTCGAGGCGGACGGCGGAGCCGAATCGACGGCGCGCCAGCTCTCGCTCGAGGGCCTGCAGGAGGTCCTCGTCCCGGTCTTCCTCGACCTCCATGTCCGCGTTTCGCGTCACGCGGAACACGTGGTGCTCGACGATCTCCATGCCCTGGAACAACTCGCCCAGGTGGGCGGCGATGAGCTCTTCGGCGGAGACGAACGCGAACTCCTCGGCGCTCTCGCGCTGGACCCGGATGAAGCGGGGCACGTTGTGCGGGATCTTCACCCGCGCGAAGTGTTCCTGTCCCGAATCGGCGTCGCGGATGATCACCGCGAGATTCAGACTCAGGCCCGAGATGTAGGGGAACGGATGCGCCGGATCGACGGCGAGCGGCGTGAGAACCGGGAAGATCTGGTTACGGAACAGCTCGGAGAGCTCGAAACGCTCTTCTGTGGAGAGCGCCGACCAGGGCAGGATCCTGATGCCGTTCGCCTCCAGCGCCGGCCGGATCTCATCGTGGAACAACCTGGACTGCTCGTCGCACAGTTCACGGCTACGCAGGCTGATCCGACTGAGCTGTTCGGCGGGTGTCCGGCCGTCGGCGGAGCGGACCGAGAGGCCGGTCTTGTCGCGACGCTTCAGGCCCGCCACCCGGACCATGTAGAACTCGTCGAGATTGGAGGCGAAGATCGCGAGGAACTTGGCTCGTTCCAACAGCGGGAGAGATGTCTCGCCGGCCAGCGCGAGGACGCGCGCATTGAAGTCGAGCCAGCTGAGTTCACGGTTGAGGTAGCGGTCACGGGGCCGGGGAAGTGCCTGCGGGGCGTGGTCTTCGACTGTCACCAGACCATTGTGGCCGATCGAGGGTGGTCCGGGCAGCGAAGGGGAGCGGAAACACCCGTCAACGCCCGGGCGGTGGCGGCCCCGACCCGACGACCGGCCAGTCGGACCACGTCCTCGGGGATGTCCACGTCCCGGGAGGCCGCGCCCCGTGCGATGTCGTCGACGTCGAGCACCGCGGCCCCGCCCTCGAGCCGATAGCGCTCGGCGGAGCCGGCGCCGAACCGGCACACACGGGCGGCGCCGCCGGCCCAGAATGCCATCGTGGTGCCCTCTCCGCGATGATCGACGACGACCGAATGCGGGTATTCGGCCGCCGAATCGAGCACGCGGGTCAGCGACTGCGCGTCCAGCTCGGGGAGGTCGGCGGCGACGACTGCGACCCGTCCGGTGAGACCGGCGAGCGCCTCGGTCAGCGCGGCATTGAGCGGGTCCACGTCGGTGCCGGGGGCCGGCGTCGTCTCGGCGACGAACTCCGCCCCCAATCGGTCGGCGAGGGCGGCGATCTGGGGGTCGGAGGAGACGATCCGAACGCGCCCGACCTGCTGACTGTGGAGGCAGGCGGTGACGACATCGGTGGTCATCGCCACCACGAGGCCGCGGCGGGAGTCCGGCGAGAGCGTCGACCCCAGTCGGCTTTTGGCGCGATCGAGGGATTTGACGGGGACGACGATCGTCCACCCGTCTCCCGTGCGCTCCCGGCCACCCACTGCGTTCATCGAACGCCATCCTGCCAGCACCGCCTCGCGATCGCCCGGCGCCGGGTAGCGTCACTGCCGTGATTCACCCGGGGCGAGGCCAGGTGGCGACGAGAGTGGGGAGGCGGCCATGGCGCGGATCGCAGTGATGGGTGCGGGGTCCTGGGGGACCGCGGTGGGCAAGGTTCTCGCGGACGCCGGCTCCGAGGTCGTCATGTGGGCGCGGCGCGAGGAGGCCGCCGACGACATCAACGGCAACCACTGCAACGGCAAGTACCTCCCGGGCGTCGTACTGCCGTCGGCGGTCAGCGCATCGACCGACCCGGCGGAGGTCCTCGACGGTGCGGAGGAGGTCGTCCTCGCGGTACCGTCACAGACTCTGCGCGCGAACCTCGAGAACTGGGTCGACCTGCTGACGCCGAACGTCGGGGTCATCTCTCTGGCCAAGGGCATCGAGACGGGCACGCTCATGCGGATCAGCGAGGTCGTCGCCGAGGTCGCAGGCCTCCCCGAGGGGCAGATCGCCGTCCTGTCCGGGCCCAACCTCGCCCGTGAGGTCGCGGAGGGGCAGCCCGCCGCGACCGTCATCGCCTGCACCGACGCGGCGCGCGCCGCGCGACTCCAGGACGCCTTCTCCACCCGTTACTTCCGGCCGTACACCAACAACGACGTGGTGGGCTGCGAGATCGGTGGGGCCACCAAGAACGTGATCGCGCTGGTGTGTGGCATAGCCTCGGGGATGGGTCTGGGGGACAACACCGCGGCGACACTGGTCACACGTGGTCTGGCGGAGTCCACCCGGCTCGGGGTGGCACTGGGCGCCAGCCAGATGACCTTCGCCGGCCTCGCGGGTCTGGGCGACCTGGTGGCCACCTGTACGTCGCCGCTGTCCCGGAACCGGACGTTCGGTGAGCGACTCGGCAGGGGCGAGACCCTGGAGCAGGCACAGGAGGCGACCAACGGCCAGGTGGCCGAGGGCGTGAAGTCGTGCACCTCGATCGTCGAGCTCAGTCACCGGGCGGGCGTGGAGATGCCCCTGACCGAGGCGGTGCACGAGATCTGCCACGAAGGGGGTAACGCCGTCGAGGTGGCGGTGCGCCTCATGAGACGGAGCACCAAGCCCGAGTAGCCTCGGCCCGGTGAACCGCACCACCGTTGCCGTCCTCTACGGCGGCCGCAGCACGGAACATTCCGTGAGCTGCGTGTCCGCCGGCGCCGTCATCTCCCACCTCGACCGGTCCGAGTACGACGTCATCCCCGTGGGGATCACCTCGACCGGGGCGTGGACACTGGGCCCGGACGATGTCTCCGACCTGCGCATCATCGATCGCTCGATGCCGGTCGTCGATCCGCACCGCCCGCGGGTCGCGCTGGGTTTGTCCACCGAGGACCGGGGTGTCCTGCGGTACGTGGACGGGGACCGCGCCGGGGAGGAGGTCGCGCGTATCGATGTGGTCTTTCCGGTCATGCACGGCACCTACGCCGAGGACGGGACCATCCAGGGGCTCCTCGAGTTGTCCGGGCTGCCGTACGTGGGGCCCGGGGTGCTCGCCAGCGCCGCGGGCATGGACAAGGAGTTCACCAAGATCGTCCTCGGCGCCGCCGGACTGCCGATCGGCGAGCAGGTCGTGCTGCGCCCCGGAACACGGTCCCCCACCGCAGAGGAACTGGATCGCCTCGGGCTGCCACTGTTCGTCAAACCCGCCCGCGGGGGGTCGTCGATCGGGATAACCAAGGTCTCCCGGATCGACGACCTCGATCCCGCGATCGCCGAGGCCCGTCGGTTCGACCCCAAGGTGATCGTCGAGGCCGCGATCGTCGGTCGCGAGGTCGAATGTGGGGTCCTGGAGTACCCCGACGGGCGCGTCGAGGCCAGCCTCCCGGCCGAACTGCACATCCCCGGCGAGCCGACCGGTCGCGAGGGTGAGTCCGAGGGCGATTCCTTCTACGACTTCGACACCAAGTACCTCGACGACGTGTGTACGTTCGACCTGCCGGCGCAGCTCCCGGCCGCCGACATCGAGCGGCTTCGCGAGCTCGCCGTGGCGGCGTTTCGGGCGATCGACGCCACCGGGCTCACCCGGGTGGACTTCTTCGTCACGGTCGACGGTCCGGTGATCAACGAGGTCAACACCATGCCGGGCTTCACCCCGATCTCGATGTACCCGCAGATGTGGGCCGCCACAGACGTCGACTACCCGACGCTGTTGGGCACCCTCGTCCAGACGGCGCTCGCACGCGGCTGACCCACCCTCCGCGGGCGGCCCCCCGGCAGATCCGCGCGATCGCCGCGGTGCGGCCGGCACGGCCCGTGGCGGGTCAGCCCACCGGGGCCGGGGCCGGCTCGATCTCGTCGAGGGACGCGGTGATCGCGTCGGACAGATTCTGGATCGGACCGGTGCCGCTGCCCTCGGGCAGCGTGATCGCGACGAACTCGGGCCGATCCACGGCCACCCATGTCGACGACGTGACCGCCGGGTCCGGGTCGGGCTCGTTGAACCACTGGACCCCGTTGACCTCCTGCAGCCCCACGCCCACGACGAAGGTCGGCGGCGCCGGCAGGCCGCAGCGCACGACCACCGGCTCGGCGTCGGGCATGCGATAGGCCGCGATGCCCGCCGTGTCCGGCTCGGTCAGGGCGACCTGGGTCGCGTCTCCGAGCTCCGGCGGCAATGACTCGATCAGGGCCGTGCAAGCCTGGGACCCGGCGCCCGGCGCGGGGAGGGGTACCGCCGCGTACGGCTCGCTCACGGCGGCTTCCGCGGCCTCGTCGCCCATGTTCCGGAACAGCACCAACACCACCGCGAGAACGATCAGGGGGACGATGACCCCCGCGACCACGACAGCGGTGGGGACGGGGCGAACATCCCCGTCGGAAGCCCTGGTGTTCCGCGGACCGGCGTCGTACCGATCCTCCGGATCCGAGTCCGTCGAAGCCACAGGTGTCGTCCTTCCTCCCCGGGGCGGACGCCGTCCGGGCGGCCGCTAACCTGACGGCAACGCTACAGACCCGCGCCTGCACACCCGGCGCGCGACTCCACCCGGAAGGGGAGGACAGACGTGACCGATCGGGCCGTGACCGTGGCCGAGGCCGGCGAAGCCGCGGTTCTCGAGGTGCTCAGTGGTGCCCCGGTGCAGGCGGGGGACGACCCGGTGGGCAACGGCGACGACGCCGCCGTCCTGGGGCCCGCCTGGGCCACCGTGGTGACCACCGACATGCTCGTTGAGGGAACCCATTTCCGTCGGGATCTCACGGGCTGGCGGGACCTCGGCAGGCGAGCCGTGGCACAGAACGTCTCCGACGTCCTGGCGATGGGCGCCGAATGCACACGGATCCTGGTGGCCCTCGCGGTACCGGGTCGCACCACGATGCGGGAGATCTCGGATCTCGCCGACGGGATCCACTCCGAGGCGGCCCGATCCGGGGCGGTCGTGGTCGGTGGGGACCTCACGAGTGCCGACTTCGTCGTCGTCGGCGTCACCGCCATCGGCACCCTTCCGCACGGGGCCGCCCCGGTGCGGATCGACGGCGCGGCCCCCGGGGACAGCATCGGACTCACCGGACTCCCCGGGCGGTCGGCCGCGGGGCTCGCCCTCCTCCTCGCCGGACGCCCGGACGGCCCGCTGGCCCGGGCATACCGCGTGCCCCACACCCCGGTCGGCACGGGCACCGCCGCACGTGTGGTCGGGGCCTCATCCCTCACCGACGTCAGCGACGGGCTCCTGCGCGACCTGTCCGGCCTCACGCGCGCGTCGGGGGTCGCCGCGGACCTGGACCGCGCGGCACTGCCGGTCGACCCGGAACTGTTCGCCGCGGCGGAGTCGCTCGGCGCCGCCGACGCCGACGCCCGCGTCCTCGACTGGATGCTCGACGGGGGAGAGGACCACGGGCTGCTCGGGACCTTCCCGCCGGGATGTGCCGTGCCGGACGAGTTCACGATCATCGGCACGATCCGTGCCGGCGAACCCGGCGAGGTGACGATCGACGGCACCGCCCGGACGCCCGGAGGCTGGGACTCCGCGCGCGGCGCGAACTAGGGTGGGCACATGGCTGTCTATGCACTCGGAGACCTCGAACCCGACATCGCGCCCGATGCCTGGGTGCACCCCGACGCGGTGGTGATCGGGCGCGTGACGCTCGGTCCGGGCGCCTCGGTGTGGCCCACGGCGGTGTTGCGCGGTGACTACGGGCGGATCGAGGTCGGGGCGATGACCAACATCCAGGACGGCACGATCGTCCACTGCACCGAGAGCGAGCCGACCGTGTTCGGTGAGCACTGCATCGTGGGACACAACGCCCACATCGAGGGCGCGACGATCGGGAACGGCGCGCTGATCTCGTCCGGTTCGGTGGTGCTCAACGGGGCGGTGATCGGCGCCGGCGCGATCGTCGCCGCCGGGTGTCTCATCCCGCCACGCTTCGACCTGCCCGATCGACGGATGGCGATGGGCACGCCCGCGAGGATCCGGGACGGCTACGAGGTCGACCCGGCGATGCTCGAGGGCAACACGCAGAAGTACCACGAGAACGCGATGCGGTACCGTGCCGAACTCCGCCGGCTCGACTGATCCGTGAGACCGGAGATCTCGGCGCGGCCGCCGCTGGAGCACCTGCTCGATCCGGGCTGGGCGCGGGCGCTGGCCCCGGTGGAGGAGCAGATCCACCGGATGGGTGATTTCCTGCGTGCGGAGAACGCGGCGGGGCGCGGTTACCTGCCGGCGTCGGACCGGGTGCTTCGCGCGTTCACCCAACCCTTCGACGACGTGCGCGTGCTCATCGTGGGGCAGGACCCGTACCCGACCCCCGGGCATCCCGTCGGGTTGAGTTTCGCCGTCGATGGTGAGGTGCGGCCGCTGCCCCGCAGTCTGGGCAACATCTACCGTGAGTACACCGACGACCTGGGGCTGCCCGCACCGCCGCACGGCGATCTGGGGGCCTGGACGCGATCCGGGGTGTTGCTGCTCAACAGGGTGCTGACCGTGTCCCCGGGCGACGCCGGTTCCCACCGGCGCAAGGGATGGGAGGCCGTCACCCAGCGGGCCATCGAGGCGCTGGTGGAGCGTGACCGGCCGATGGTCGCGATCCTCTGGGGGCGCGACGCCCGGTCATTGACCGGGATGCTCGGCGAGATCCCCGTGATCGCCTCGGCTCACCCGTCGCCGCTCTCGGCCCGGCGGGGATTCTTCGGCTCGCGGCCGTTCACCCGCGCCAACGAGGCGCTGGCCGCACTCGGGGCGGAACCCGTGGACTGGCGCCTCCCGCTCGAGCCCTGAGCGCACACGCGACATCCGCCACTGCGACGACGGATCCGCTACCGGCGCCCGGGTAGCGAATCGTGATGGTGAGTAGCGGATCGCGGGTTCTCCGGGCCTGGCCGCGGGTGGCGGGTCGGCCGCCGTTCGTAGATCAGTCCCGGCCGAACTCCGGGGCCCGCTTGGCGACGAAGGCGTCTACACCCTCGATCCCGTCCGGCGAGGTGGCCAGACGAGAGATGGAGTCCCGCTCGGCATCGAGGTGGCCCGACAGGCTGGACTCCGCCGAGGCGCGCAGCAGGGCCTTGACCGCGGCATAGGACTCACCGGGGCCCGAGGCGAGACGCACCGCGAGCTCGCGGGCCGCCTCGCGAACGTCGCCCTCGACGAATGTAGTGAGCATGCCGAGTGCGTAGCCGCGCTCGCCGGTCATCGGCTCGTTGCCGAGGATGAAGGCGCGCGCCGCGTTCTGCCCGATCGCGCGGGGCAGGTTCCACGACATCCCGCCGTCCGGGGACAGGCCGATCCCCGGATAGGCGGCCAACAGACGCGTGTCGGGACCGGCCACCGAGAAATCGGCCGCGAGGGCCAGGGAGAGTCCGGCGCCGGCGGCCCAGCCGGCCACGGCCGCCACCACGGGGACGGACACCTCGTCGAGCTGCCGGATCACAGCGTGCAGCCGGTCCGCGAGCTCGCGGACGTGCGCGGAACGATCGTCGGCGGAGGCGAATCCGGCCACATTGCCGCCGGCGCAGAAGTTCTTGCCTAGGCCGATCAGGAGCACCACGCGGGCCTCGAGGTCGCCGGCGAGGAGGGCGGCCAGGGCGGTGCCCATCTGGTCGACCGCGTCGGAGTCGAGCGCATTGCCCTTGCCGTCCAGCGAGATGGGCAGCGTCAGAACCCCCTCCTCGAGAGTGGCGAGGGGTGTCGCTGAGAGGTCAAAGGTCATCCTGGTGCTCCCTGTGGTGTCCACCGTCTCGGCCTGTTCGACGGCTGTCGACAGGTGAGGGTACTAGGCTTGTCCGCGCCACCCGTGCACATCCGGGTGGTAGGGGTGCCAGGGGCGACGAGGAGGGGCGATGACGCAGGAGAGCACGCGCGTCGAGGACCGTCCCAAGACGCTCGACGCGCAGGGGGTGCTCACGTGGGCCCGGCGCTGCGTCGAGCAGCTTGCCGAGCATCGCGAGGAGATCAATGCCCTCAACGTCTTCCCCGTGCCGGACTCCGATACCGGGACCAACCTCCTCTACACGATGAGAGCCGCTCTGGACCGGGCGGAGGGCGAGGACGCATGGATCGCCGAGGGCGGCGGCACCGCCGGCGCCCGGGAGGTCGCGGTCGCGCTGGGCCGGGGGGCGGTTCACGGCGCGCGGGGCAACTCCGGGGTGATCCTGTCCCAGGTCCTGCGCGCGGTCGGTGAGGCCGCGACGTTCACCGTCGTCGATGCGGCCACCTACCGGCGCGCCCTGCGTACCGCCGTGACTCTCGTCGACAACGCGCTGAGCGACCCGGTCGAGGGAACCATCGTCACCGTCCTGCGCGAGGCCGCCGCCGGTGCCGGCCGCTCCACCGCCACGTCGCTCGTCGAGGTCGCCCGCGCCGCGGCGGACTCCGCGGCGGACGCCCTGTCGCGGACGACCTCCCAGTTGTCGGTTCTGCGCAATGCCGGGGTCGTGGACGCCGGCGGCCGGGGACTGCTGATCCTGCTGGACACCATGGTCGGTGTTCTGACCGGAGAGACCCCCGACCGGCCTGACTACGGCGTCCCATCAGATCCGGGCGAGTGCGCAGCCGGGGCCGGCGCAGAGAATTCTGACAGGGGCGATGCGGGCGGGCCTGCTGGGCAGGCATCGGCGCAGACGCGCTACGAGGTCATGTACTCACTGACGCACTCCGACGATGCCCGTGCCGATGAGCTCAGGTCGGCTCTCCGGACGCTCGGTGACAGCGTCGTGGTGGTGGGCGACGGAGGTGCGGGCGACCATGCCCGCTGGGCGGTTCACGTGCACACGGACGACATCGGCCCGGCGATCGAGTCCGCACTGTCCCTGGGCCGGGTCGTGGAGATCAGGGTGACCGACATGCTTGACCCCCTGGGCCAGGGCCGTGCCACCGACGACGCCGCGGGCACGGGGGCCTCGCCGGCTGCGGCGCGGCCCACCGGCACCCCGACCCGGACTGTCGCCGCGGTCGTACGGCCAGGCTCGCTGGCGGAGTTGTTCACCGACGCCGGGGCGGCGGCAATCGACCCCGGCGACAGTGGTGAGGGAGTGATCGACGCGGTTCTGGCACTGGAGGCCGACGAGTGCGTGGTCCTGCCCAACGGCGAGCTGTCCCGAGCGCAGATCGGCTCCCTCGATGAGGCGCTGCGCGACATGGGCCGGCACGCACTGATCCTCCCGACCGCCTCGGTGGTCCAGGGGCTCGCGGCGTTGGCGGTTCACGACGCGTCCTCGACCCTCTCGCTGGACGGTTTCGGTATGGCCGACGCGGCGGCGGCGACCCGCCACGCGCACCTGGTCAGGGCCGAGCAGGATGCGCTGACCCTGGTGGGGCGGTGTGCGGCCGGGGATCTGCTGGGCGTGATCGGCCACGACGTGGCGCTGATCGACAGCGATCCGGTCGGGACGGTGTGCTCCATCGTCGACCGGATGCTCACGGCAGGGGGCGAGCTGGTCACCCTCCTGCTGGGTGATGAGTACGACGAGCCCTCGACCGAGAACGTCCTGACGCGGCTGCGAACCGACCATCCGGATGTCGAGGTGGTGGCCTACAGCGCGGGCCCCGGCAGGATCTTGGCGCGTGTCGGGGTCGAATGACGACCTTCGCCACCACTGAGACCCCGCTCGCCGAGATCCTCGACGCCGACCTCGCCCGGCGGATCGGCACGGCGTTCGGGCACCGCACGGTCGGGGACCTGCTCCACACCCTTCCCCGGCGGTTCCGCCGGCAGGGGCAGCGCGTCGACAGGAAATCCCTCGTCGAGGGCGAGCGCGTAACCGTGATCGGCACGGTAGAGCGACTGTCGTCCTCGACCTACACGTCCAAGAAGGGGTCCAAGCAGCGTCAGCGGGTGACCCTCGTGGTCACCGACGGGGGCATCGAGTTTGAGGTGGTCTTCTTCGCCGGGTGGGGAATCAAGAACATCCTCCCGGTCGGCACCGAGGCGATGTTCGACGGCACTCTCTCCACATTCCGCGGCAAACTGAACCTCAAGCACCCCGAGTTCCTCATCCTCGCCACCGCCGCGGGCGGGTCCGGTGAGCTCAAGGGCTCGGGCAACCTGGCCGCTCTGGCCGAGCTGTCGGCGAAGGTGCAGGCCGAGGGGGGTGAGAGCCTGTTCGGCCGCAGGTTCCTTCCGGTCTACGCGTCCAGGGAGGGGGTGACCTCCTGGGAGGTGTTCGGCGCCGTGGTCACGGCTCTACGGGCGTTGATCCCGGTGGTCGACCCACTCGATCAGTCGGTGATCGACGCCGTGAATCTCATGAACCTGGACGACGCACTGCACAAGGCCCACATGCCGTCGAGCCAGGAGGAGATGGACGCCGCTGGGTACCGCCTGCGCTTCGACGAGGCGCTGGCGCTCCAGTTGTTGCTCGGCGCCCGGCGGCGCTTCTTCTCCCGTGATCCGGCCCCGCCCAGCCCGGTCCGCGCGGACGGGCTCCGGGCCGCGATGTGGTCCCGGCTGCCGTTCGCGCTCACCGCGGGGCAGCAGTCGGTGCTGGAGGACATCTCGGTGGACCTGACCCGCGACCAGCCGATGAACAGGCTGCTGCAGGGTGAGGTCGGCTCGGGTAAGACCGTGGTGGCGCTGCTCGCGATGTTGCAGGTCCTCGATGCGGGCCGCCAGTGCGTGATGCTGGCGCCCACGGAGGTACTGGCCGTACAACATCACCGATCCCTGACCGCGATGCTCGGCGACCTCGGGGAGGGCGGTCGGCTCGGTGCGGCGGACGGCGCCACCCGGGTGGTACTGCTGACCGGGTCGATGTCGACCACCGCGCGGCGGCAGGCGTTGTTGGACATCGTGACGGGTGAGGCCGGGATCATCGTCGGAACGCATGCGTTGATCCAGGATTCGGTCGACTTCTTCGATCTGGGGCTGGTCGTGGTGGACGAGCAGCACCGATTCGGCGTCCGGCAGCGGGACCGACTTCGAACCAAGGGGCGGGACGGCATGGTGCCGCACCTGTTGGTGATGACGGCCACGCCGATCCCGCGCACCATCGCGATGACGGTGTTCGGGGACCTCGAGGTGTCGGAACTGGGGGAGCTGCCGGGCGGCCGCCGCCCCATCTCCACGTCGGTGGTGCCGGCGCGGGAGAAGCCCCGGTGGTTGGAGCGGACGTGGGAGAGGGTCCGCGAGGAGGTGGCCGCCGGACATCGCGCCTATGTGGTGTGTGCACGGATCGACGGCGACGACGACAAGCCCGACGCCAAGGACGACGGGAGCATCCCGTTGACCGCGGCCGTGGACCTGCACCACAGCCTGTCGACCGGGCCGCTCGCCGGCCTGCGGGTCGGTCTCATGCACGGCCGACTGTCGCCGGAGGAGAAGGACACGGCGATGACGGCGTTCGCCGCCGGCCGGCTCGACGTACTCGTGTCCACGACGGTGATCGAGGTCGGCGTGGACGTCCCCGAGGCCACGGTCATCGTGGTCATGGACGCCGAACGCTTCGGCGTGAGCCAGCTGCACCAGCTCCGCGGCCGGGTGGGCCGGGGTGGCCTGTCAGGGCTGTGCCTCCTGGTCACCAACTCGCGATTCGACAGCCGGGCGATGGACAGGCTCAACGCCGTGGCCTCGACCACCGACGGGTTCGTGTTGGCCCAGCTCGATCTCACCCAACGCCGGGAGGGCGACGTACTCGGCGATGCGCAGTCGGGTGCCCTGTCGGCGCTGCGGATCCTCTCGGTGGTCGAGGACGGTGCGGTCATCGGGATCGCCCGCCAGTACGCCGAGCAGATCCTGGATTCCGACCCGGGCCTGCACGCGCATCCGGCGCTCGCCGAGAGGGTCTTCCGGCTGGTCGGGTCCGAGGAGTCCGCCTATCTGGAGCGATACTGAGCACACCCCCCGCGGTATTCGCCTGACCCGCCAGCACATGACCCGCCACCCGAACGAGCAGGACTGACATGACCCGCATCATCTCCGGCCGACTCCGAGCACTCTCGATCGTCGTCCCGCCGGCCGGCACCCGGCCCACCACCGATCGGGTCCGCGAGGCGTTGTTCAGCGCGATCGACAGTCGGGTCGACCTCGCCGGGGCGTCGGTGCTCGACCTGTTCGCCGGCTCCGGCGCGCTCGGACTCGAAGCACTCTCCCGTGGCGCCGACGCGGGATGGTTCGTCGAGGAGAACCCCCGTGCCGTCGCCTGCCTCAAGAAGAACGTCGCCGGGGCGTCGGCGTTGTCGTCGTCGTCCATCACGGCGACCATCAGACGTGCATCCCTTCCCGGCGCCCTCCGTGGCCCGTGCCCCGTCCCCGGAGGGTTCGACCTGGTCCTCGCGGACCCGCCGTACGAGCGCTCCGGCGTGCTCGACGAGCCGATCCTCCTCGCGCTGCGGGACGGCGGTTGGCTCGCCCCCGACGCACTGGTGGTGTGGGAGCGGTCCAGGCGCGACCCGGCGGTGCGGTGGCCCGAGGGGTACGCGCGAGAGTTCGAGCGCACCTACGGTGAGACCGCCGTCGAGATGGCGCGACCGGTTGATACGGTCAGGCGATGACCACAGTCGTGTGCCCAGGCTCGTTCGATCCGGTGACCCTCGGGCACCTCGACATCATCCGCCGCGCCGCGGCGCTGTTCGACGACGTGATCGTGTGCGTGGTGGCCAACCCCAACAAGCAGGGCACCTTCACCATCTCCGAGCGCAAGGCGCTCATCGAGGAGGTCTGCGCCGACATCCCCGGTGTGCGGGTCGACAGCTTCTACGGCCTGCTCGTGGACTACTGCCGCGACCAGGGCGCCACCGCCGTGATCAAGGGGCTGCGGGACTCCACGGACTACGACTACGAGCTGCCGATGGCGCACATGAACCGGTCGATCGCCGAGATCGACACCGTCTTCCTGCCCACCCGCGCTGACCTGTCGTTCGTCTCGTCCTCGCTGTGTCGGGAGGTCACCCGACTCGGTGGCGACGTGTCCCACCTGCTGCCAGGGCCCGTCGCTACGGCGCTCAGGGAGCGTCTGGTCTGAACGCCGGAGAGTAGGACACACCGCCGCCGCACCGGCCACGGCGCGTGTGTTGCGGGCACACTGGTGTGGCAAGAGTGACGAACCGGTGAAGGGACGAGCGTGTACCGAGTGTTCCAGGCCCTCGACGAGCTGAACGCGATGATCGAGGACGCCCGCAGTCTGCCCATGACCGCGAACTGTGTGGTCCCGCGGCACGAGTCCCTGTTGTTGCTCGACGACATCCGCGATTCCTTCCCCGGCGAACTCGACGATGCGCAGGACGTTCTGGACCAGCGCGATCGCGTGCTGGCGGAGGCCGATGACACGGCGCACCAGACCGTCGCGGCGGCGGATGCCGAAGCGGACCGGACCCTACGGAACGCGCGCGAGGACGCCGACGCGATGCTCGCCGACGCCAAGGCCCGCGCCGACCGCATGGTCGCCGAGGCCACCACGCACGCCGACGAACTGGTGGGCGACGCCCGCGCCGAGGCGGGCGAGCTGCTCGAGCGATCGCGCCGCGACGCCGAGTCCACCACCGTTCGCGCCCGCGCCGAGGCCGAGCGCCTCACCGAACAGGCCAACATCCTCTACGACCGCACCATCACCGAGGCGCGGCAGGAGCAGCAGCGCATGCTGTCCGAGTCCGAGGTCGTCCGCATCGCCGACGAGGAGGCCTCACGGGTGCGCGACGCCGCACATGCGGAGAGCGATCGCCGTCGCGAGGAGTGCGACGCCTACATCGACGACAAGATGGCGCGGTTCGAGGAGTTCCTCGGAACCACCATCCGTACCGTCGCCCGCGGCCGCGAGGAGCTCCACGGCGTAGCCCCGTCGGGCCGCCGTGAGCCGGGCGGGCGTCGCGCCGGGCGTGACGATGCGCGCCACGGCGACGGGTACGGAGACTACTGACTCGAGGCGGGTAGTCTGCTGGTCGTGTCCACCACCTCCAGGTCCCATCGTTCCGCGCCCGGCCCCCTCGTCCTCGATACGCGCAGTATCAGCAGGACACCCGGCGCGATGACGCCGATCCAGCGTGTCACCGTGGCGCCGTCCACGATCGGGGTCGAGATGATCGCAATCCCCGAGGGGGCCGAACTCGATCTCGACCTGATGCTGACATTCGTCGACGAGGGCGTCCTCGTCACCGGTTCGGTCAGCGGACAGGCGACGATCGAATGCGCGCGGTGCCTCGGCGAATTCCACGCCGAGGTCGCGGTGGACCTCACCGAGATGTACGCGCTGGAGAACAAGGCCGCGGCCGAAGGCGCCGAGCAGGACGAGGTTCGGCTGCTCGATGGTGATCTGCTGGACCTGGAGCCGGCGCTGGTCGACGCGTTCGGTCTGGAGTTCCCGCTGTCGCCGACGTGCACGGACTACGGTCACGCCGAGTGCATCAACGCCGACACCCCGCGCCCCGACGGGGTCTCCGGGGAGACCGAGGGGCGGATCGACCCCCGCTGGGCGGGGCTGGCCGAGAAGTTCGGCACCACCGGCACGGACGAGGGCCGCGCGTGACGGATCGGCCCGGCTCACTGGGTACGGCCCTGGGTGTCGAGCTTCCCGCCGAACTGGCCACCCAGGCGGTCACTCACCGCTCGTTCGCGTACGAGAACGGGGGAGTGCCCCACAACGAGCGGCTCGAGTTCCTCGGTGACGCGGTCCTCGAGTTGGTCGTGACGGAGTACCTCTACAGCGCCTACCCGGATCGTCCGGAGGGAGACCTGGCCAAGATCCGGGCGAGCCTGGTCAACACCTACGTGCTGGCCGACATCGCTCGCGAACTCGGTCCCGGCGGGTTGGGCGCGCACCTGCGACTCGGCCGCGGCGAGGAGCTCACGGGAGGCCGGGACAAGCATTCGATCCTCGCCGACACGTTGGAGGCGGTGTTCGGGGCGGTGTATCTCACGCACGGTCTCGAGCCGGCGCGGGCACTGATCGAGCGGATCATCGGCGAACGGTTGCAGGTCGTACCCACGCTGGGCGCCGCCCTCGACTGGAAGACCAGCCTGCAGGAGAAGTGCGCGTCATCGGGCCGCCCCAAGGCCCACTACGACATCACCTCGACCGGCCCGGATCACGACAAGACCTTCACCGCGGTGGTGTTCGTGGGGCAGGAGCGACTGGGGCAGGGCCTCGGGCGCACGAAAAAGGAAGCCGAGCAGAAGGCCGCCGAGCAGGCCTGGGCCGTTCTGGACGGGAAGTCGGGCTGACGAGATGCCCGAGTTGCCCGAGGTGGAAGTCGTCCGGCGCGGTCTCGAGGACCATGTCGTGGGCCGGCGGATGGTCGGCGTCGACGTGACCGGCGTCCGCACCGCGCGCCGCCAGCCCGGCGGGGGCGCGGAGATCGAGGACCGACTGACCGGTCGGACGGTCACCGGGGCCCGGCGGCGCGGCAAGTACCTGTGGTTGACCCTCGATGACGACGACGCCGTCGGTGCCGACTGTCTGCTGGTTCATCTGGGGATGAGCGGACAGATGCTGGTGACGGATGAGGGCGTGGCGCCCGTGCGACACATGCACGCCCGGGCGTTCCTCGACGACGGCCGGGAGCTGCGTTTCGTCGACCAGCGCACCTTCGGTGGATGGACGGTCGGGCCGTTGACCGACGCTCTCGACGGCACCGGCGTGCTCCTGCCGGCGCCGGCGGCCCACATCGCCGCGGACCCGTTCGAGGAGGGGTTCGACCCCCTCGCCACCGCCCGGTCGATCCGGCGTCGGGACACCGAGATCAAGCGGCTCCTGCTGGACCAGACCGTCGTATCCGGGATCGGCAACATCTACGCCGACGAAGCGCTGTGGCGATCCGGGATCCACGGTCGCCGCCGCACCGGCGCACTCACGCTCCGTTCGGTCACCCAGACCCTGGAGCACGCCCGGGACGTGATGTCCGATGCCCTGGTCGCGGGCGGCACCTCCTTCGACGCGCTGTACGTCAACGTCAACGGCGCCTCCGGGTACTTCGACCGCTCCCTGGACGCCTACGGTCGCACCGGCCTGCCGTGTGCCCGCTGCGGCACCGCGGTGGTGCGGGAGGATTTCATGAACCGCGGCTCGCACTTCTGTCCCGTCTGCCAGCCCGCGCCGCGCCGGAGTGCGGTCGCACGGCGGGTGACAACACGCCGAGCCGGGAGCCGAAGCGGACCGATCGTACGATGAATGTCATGTCCGAGAGCACTCCGCAGAGTCCCGCCCCCCAGACCGCGCCCACCAGCACCGAGCTTCGGGTGGAGCGGACCGGCACGCGCCGATACG
The DNA here is from genome assembly GCF_053645265.1 of Dietzia sp. NPDC055343. NCBI lineage: Bacteria > Bacillati > Actinomycetota > Actinomycetes > Mycobacteriales > Dietziaceae > Dietzia > Dietzia sp. NPDC055343. The sequence goes on from NZ_JBSHMJ010000009.1 coordinate 25,344, forward strand.
TGGGTCTGTCGTCGCGCGGCGCACGGGTCGAGATCGGCTCGGCGGACGTGGAGGGGGTGTTCACCCCGGGCGAACTGCTCAAGATCGCGCTCGGCGCCTGCACCGCGATGGCCTCGGACTTCACCGTGTCCCGTCGGCTGGGTGAGGATTACGACGCGACCGTTCACATCTCCGGCGATGCCGATCGTGAGAGCGAGCGTTACCCGCGGCTCGAGGAGCTCTACGAGCTCGACATGTCCGAGATCAACGCGGCCACGGCCGAGCGGCTGGTCGCCATGATCCGTCGCTCCGTCGACAAAGCCTGCACGGTAGGCCGAACCCTGCAGACGGGGACCGAGATCGCGCTGGAGATCGAGACCGGGATCGATCCGCGGTGAGTGAGCAGGCAACCGGTCACGTGCGGTTGGTCGCGTGGGTGCACGGCCGGGTCCAGGGCGTGGGGTTCCGCTGGTGGACACGCAGTCGTGCCCTCGAGCTCGGACTCGCCGGGTACGCCACCAACAAGTCGGACGGCCGCGTGCACGTGGTGGCGGAGGGGCCCGAGCAATCCTGCCTGGAGTTGCTCGACAAGCTTCGGGGAGACGGCACGCCGGGGACCGTCGAGCTCGTCGTGGACTCGTGGGAGGCGGCGCGGGGCGGGCTCACGGGATTCGTCGAGCGCTGACCTAGGATCAGCTCCCGTGTACCTCAAGTCGCTGACGCTCAAGGGCTTCAAGTCCTTTGCGGCGCCCACGACCCTGAGGTTCGAACCCGGCATCTGCTGCGTGGTGGGCCCGAACGGCTCCGGTAAGTCCAACGTCGTGGATGCGCTCACCTGGGTCATGGGCGAACACAGTGCCAAGACACTGCGTGGCGGCAAGATGCAGGACGTCATCTTCGCCGGCACCTCGGGCAAGCAGCCCCTCGGTCGCGCCGAGGTCACACTCACCCTGGACAATTCGGACGGCGCGCTGCCGATCGACTACGCGGAGGTCTCACTCACTCGCCGCATGTTCCGCGACGGCGCCGCCGAGTACGAGATCAACGGCGACCGCGCCCGCCTCATGGACGTGCAGGAGCTGCTCTCGGATTCCGGTATCGGCCGCGAGATGCACGTGATCGTGGGGCAGGGGAAGCTCTCCGAGATCCTCGAGTCCAAGCCGGAGGAGCGCAGGGCGTTCATCGAGGAGGCCGCGGGCATCCTCAAGCACCGTCGCCGCAAGGAGAAGGCCCAGCGCAAGCTCGCCGGGATGCAGGGGAACCTGGACCGCCTCAGCGACCTGACCACCGAACTGCGCCGTCAGCTCAAGCCGCTGGGCCGCCAGGCCGAAGTGGCCAGGCGGGCACAGACCATCCAGGCCGACCTGCGCGACGCGACCTTCCGACTGGCCGCCGACGATCTCGTCACGCGTCGCCGCGAACTCGCGGACGCCGAAAGCGTGCGCGGCCGCCTGGAGGAGCGCGTCGCCGAGGCTGTCGATCGTCGCGACGGACTCGCCCGTGAGGTCGCGGCGACCCAGTCCGAGCTGGACCGGCTCACCCCGGATGCGGAGGCGGCACAGCAGCGCTGGTTCGCCCTGTCGACGCTCGCCGAGCGTGCCCGGGCCACCGCCCGCATCGCCTCCGACCGGGCCCGCTCGCTCGCCGCCGAGGTGGCCGTTCATCACGGCACGGATCCGGACGAGCTCGACCGCCAGGCGGACCGCGCCGAGGCCCACGAGAAGGAGCTCGCCGAGGACGTCGAACGGGCGGCCGAACGCGCACGTCACGCCACGGACGCTCTGTCCGCGGCCGAGTCGGCGTCGGCCGCACTGGAAGCCGAGCACCTCAAGGCGGTCAGGGCGATCGCCGATCGTCGTGAAGGCGTGGCACGACTGGCGGGCAAGGTCGAGACCCTGGCGGCGCGGGTGGAGTCCACCGAGGCGGAGATCGCGCGGGTGGACGCCGAGACGGTGGCCGCCCGCGAAGCGGTGGCCGATACGGAGGCCGAGTTCGACACCGTCCACGCGCGCGTCGGCGTCCACGGTGAGGGTGAACAGACCCTCGACGAGCACCTCGGCCGCGCCGAGCGGGCCCACCTGTCCGCGCGCGCCCGGCTCGCGGAGCTACGGGGGATCGAGCGCGAGGCGGACCAGAGGATCGCCCGGCTGGCGGCCCGCATCGAGACTCTCGAGCAGAACAAGGGCGCCGGCGACGGCGCCGAGTGGGTGGTGCGCCGCCTGGGCACCGACGCGGTCGCCGGGACGGTGGGCGAGATGCTCGGCGTCCGCGACGGATGGGAGCGCGCGATCGGTGTGGCTCTGGGCCCGGCCGGCGACGCCGTGGTGGTGGATCAGACCGTTGACCGTAGCGAAGTCCTGGCAGCGTTGCGCGACGCGGACGCCGGTCGGGCAGGTCTGCTCGGACGGGGCGCGCCGGGAGGCGATTACCGCCTCGAGGTGGAGCTGGTCGACGGGGCGCGCTGGGCGCTGGACGTGGTGGACGTCCCCGACGGCCTGACCGCGTCCGTCACGGCTCTGCTGGTCGACGTCGTGCTCGTCGATGACCTGGCCGTCGCCTCCGCGCAGGTCGACGCCGACCGGCGCGTCCGGGCCGTCACCCGGGCCGGCGAACTCGCGGGATCCGGATGGGCGGTGGGTGGTTCCGCGTCGGGGCGGACCGGACTCGAGATCCAGTCGGCGATCGATGCGGCGGTCGCCGAGCGGGACACCGTCCGCGCGGAGATCGAGACCGCTCGCGCCGAGCTCGCCGGAGCCGAGGCAGAGGATGCGGACCGCGCCGACCGGTTCGCGGAGACGATGGCCGCGATCACCGAATCCGACGCGGCGATCGAGGAGATCTACGCGGAACTCGCCCGGATCGGACAGCGACGCCGCCGCGCAGAAGCCGAAGTCCGGCGCCTGGAGCAGACGCGGCGGATCGCCGTCGACAAACTCGACGCCGCCCGCGCGGAGCACACCGAACTCACCGATCGACTCGCGCGGGCGGGGGAGGACCACGACGAGGACCAGATGCCCGCCGATGACGGTCGACTCGCCGCGCAGGCGGCGGTCTCCACCGCGCGGGCTGCGGAGATCGAGGCCCGGCTCGCGCATCGGTCGGCCGAGGAGCGAGCCACCGGCGTGCGCGGCAAATCGGCTTCACTGCGCCGTGCCGCCCAGGCCGAGCGGGAATCGCGCGCCCGGGCCGCCCGCGCCGCGGCAGCCAGACGCAGGGGCGCGGAGGTCGCCGGGGTCGTCGACGAACTCAGCGAGCGACTGCTGGCCAGACTCGACGAGGTCATCAGCACCGCCGGAGCGGAACGCGACCGGCTGGCGGCCGCCCGTACGGCGGCGACCACGGGACTGTCGACGCTCCGCAGCGAGCTGGCCGCGGCCGAATCCGAGGTCGGTCGGCTGGGGGACGCCGCACACCGGGACGAGGTCGTCCGGGCGCAACTCGAGGTCAAGGTCTCGGAACTGGAGTCATCGGTACTGGAGCGCCACGGCATCGAACCCGAGGCGCTGGTGACCGACTACGGGCCGGATATCGAACTGCCCCCGTCGGCCCTGGAGATGGAGGAGTACGAGGCGGCCCGCGAGCGGGGCGAGGACGTGACCCCACCGCCCCCGATGCCGTTCGTCCGTGCCGAGCAGGAACGCCGACTCAAGCGCGCGGAGAAGGATCTGGCCACGCTGGGTAAGGTCAACCCGCTGGCGTTGGAGGAATTCGCGGCCCTGGAGGAGCGGTACGCGTTCCTGTCCACCCAGCTCGACGACGTCAAGAAGGCCCGCTCGGACCTCGAGGGTGTGATCGACGACGTCGACGAGCGCATCGAGCAGATCTTCACCGAGGCGTGGATCGATGTCGAGCGGGAGTTCCGTGACGTGTTCTCGGTGCTGTTCCCCGGCGGCGAGGGCCGCCTGATCCTGACCGAGCCCGAGGACATGCTGGCCACGGGCATCGAGGTCGAGGCCCGGCCGCCGGGCAAGAAGATCAAGCGACTGTCTCTGCTGTCCGGTGGCGAGAAGTCGCTCACCGCGGTGGCGATGCTCGTGGCGATCTTCAGGGCGCGCCCGAGTCCGTTCTACGTGATGGACGAGGTCGAGGCCGCGCTCGACGACACCAACCTACGGCGTCTGATCGGGCTGTTCGAGCAGCTCCGCGAGACCAGCCAGCTCATCGTGATCACCCACCAGAAGCCCACCATGGACGTCGCCGACGTCCTCTACGGCGTGTCCATGCAGGGCGACGGCATCTCCAAGGTCATCTCGCAGCGGATGCGCTGAACCACTGGCAGGCTGGTGTCATGACTGATCACGAGTTCTACATGGACGCCGCACTGGCGCGGGCCGCGCGGATTCTCTGTCAGGTCTCCACCAAGGTGGTCGCACTGCGGTCGGGGATCGATCCACAGCTTCTCAAGGACTACGAACGCGGGGTCGTCGACCTCAGCGATGCCGAGGTCCAGGCGCTCACCGACGCGCTGTCGCACTTCGGGGCCCGCTTCATCGCCGAGGACGACGGCGGGGGCGTGGGGGTGCGGCGGAAGTTCACGAGGACCAAGGTCCGGATGATCGAGCGCTGGGAGGGCGAGGGCGGCCCCGTCGGAGAGGACGACGTATAGCCGCTCACCGGCGGCGGAACACCGAGCGCAGGCGCTCACGGTTGACGGCCCCGATCGCGCGTAGCGGGATCCCGGCGGGGCACACCCTCGAACACTCGCCGTAGAGCGAGCAGGGACCGAATTCGCGGTCCGCCTCCCGGACCATCTCCCGGGCCCGCGGGGCGCGGTCGAGCGCGGACACCGGCATGAGCGCCAGGTGCCCGAGCTTGGCACCGACGAACAAGTTCGCCGACCCGTTGGGGCACGCCGCGACGCAGGCGCCGCAGCCGATGCAGGCCGCGAAGTCCAGGGCGGTGTTGGCCGTGTCGTGGTCCTGCAACGTGCTGTCGGCGTCGGGCGCGGCCCCCGCGGGAATGCGCACGTACGCACCGGCCTCGATCACGCCGTCGAGAGCGGAGCGGTCCACCACCAGGTCCCGCACCACCGGGAAGGCGGCCGCACGCAGTGGTTCGATGCGCAGGGTGTCTCCGTCGGAGTACGCGGTGAGCCGCTGGTGGCACGACGGGGTGTTCGCCGCGGGACCGTGGGGGCGACCGTCGACCGTCACCCCGCACGCGCCGCAGATCCCCTCGCGGCAGTCGGAGTCGAACGCCACGGGCTCCCGACCGGAGTCCACCAACCGTTCATTGAGCACGTCGAGCAGTTCCAGCACGCTCATCTCCGGCCGGGCGCCGGACACGTCGTGATGCTCGTACCGTCCCGTGTCCTCCGGCCCGTCCTGGCGCCAGATGCGCAGTGTCAGATCCATGGTGTCCGCCTCCCGGTCTGAGACCGCATCGGTTGCCCCTCGTCGGTGGCTCTCATCGGTAGTCCCTCGTGGTCACACCGACCGTCTGGAATCCGAGAGGCTCGGCGTGCCGGGTGAAGGCGCGCGGGCCGCCCCGGTCGTCTCCCGTGGACTCCCACGCCGAGGCGAAGCACCACGACGCGTCGTCGCGCAGCGCCTCCCCGTCCGGTGTCTGGTGTTCGTCGCGGAAATGGGCGCCGCAGGATTCGTCCCGGTCCAGGGCGTCGACGCACATCAGCTCGGCCAGCTCCAGATAGTCGGCCACCCGGCCGGCCAGTTCGAGGACCTGGTTGAGGTGCTCTCCGGACCCGGTGACCCGGAGATCCGCCCAGAAACGGGCGCGCAGCTCACGGACACGGTCGATCGCCTCGGTGAGCCCCTCCGCGGTCCGCGTGACCCCGCACCCGGCGTAGAGGATCTGCCCGAGTTCGCGGTGGAAGTGGCCCGGCCCGGTCGTCCCGCCCACCGAGAGGAGGGCGTCCACACGCCGGCGGGCGCGGTTCACGGCGGACGCGACCACCTCGTCGTCGTCCGCCGGTAGTTCCCGTCCGAGACGGGTGGCCAGGTGCGCAGGTACCGAGAAGGGCAGGGTGAACCACCCGTCGACACTTGCGCTGAGCAGTGAGTTCGCGCCGAGCCGGTTGGCCCCGTGGTAGCCCCAGCCGCACTCTCCGCCCACGAACAGTCCGGGGACCGAGGTCTGGAGATCGTAGTTGCTCCACAGCCCACCCATCGTGAAGTGACAGGTCGGGGCGATCCGCATCGGGACCGTGTACGGGTCCTCGCCGGTGGCGTGGGTGTACATGTCGAACAGGTTGCCGTAGCGTTCGGCGATCACCTCGCGCCCCACGCGTACCAGCGCGTCCCGGAAGTCCAGGTTCACCGAGTTGCACCGGGGGCCGACGCCCCGGCCGGCCCGGATCTCGGTGGTGATCGCGCGCGAGGCCACGTCACGGGGCACCAGGTTGCCGAACGCGGGGTACCGGCGCTCGAGGAAGTAGTCCCGCTCGGCGTCGGGGATATCCCCCGGGGCCCGCGTGTCGTCGGCACGCAGCGGGACCCAGATCCGCCCGTCGTTGCGCAACGACTCGCTCATGAGGATGGTCTTGGCCTGCCAGTCGGTGTCCTTGGGCAGGGCGGTGGGGTGGAACTGGACGAACGAGGGCGAGGCGAACAGAGCACCCCGCTGGTGGGCGCGCCACACGGCCGAGGCATTGGAGTGCACGGCGAGCGTGGAGTCGCGGAAGACGGTGCCGTACCCGCCCGTGGCCAGGACGACCGCGTGCGCGGTCTCGGCCCGGATCCGGCCGGTGACCAGGTCGCGCACCACAACCCCGTGGCAGCCGGAGTCGTCGACGACGAGGTCGAGCATCTCGTGGCGGGTGTGCAGTTCCACCGCGCCCGCCCCGACCTGCCGCAGTAGGGCCTGTGTCCCGGCGATCTGGAGCTGCTGCCCGGTCTGGCCCCGGGAGTAGTACGTGCGGGAGACCTGCACCCCGCCGAAGGAACGGGTGGCCAGGACGCCGCCGTACTCACGGGCGAACGGGGCGCCGATGGCGGAGAAGTGGTCGATCACCCGCACCGACTCCTCGCCCAGTCGGAACGCCTCGGCCTCCCGACCACGGAAGTCACCACCCTTGACGGTGTCGGTGACGAAGCGGGCGACCGAGTCGCCGTCCACCCGGCGGCCCCGGGCCGCATTGATGCCGCCCTGGGCGGCGACGGAGTGCGCGCGGCGCGGCGCGTCGTGGTAGGTGAACGCCGTGACCCGGTAGCCGAGTTCGGCGAGCGCGGCGGCCGCCCCCGCGCCCGCCAGCCCCGTACCCACCACGACCACGTGGAAGTGCCGGCGGTTCCCGGGGGCGACCAGGGGGTAGGCGTCGCGACGCCGCGCCCATGCCGTGGCGGGGTCGCCGTCCGGCACGCCGCTCAACAGTGCCCGGCCGAGCGAGACGCCCGGGATCGACACCGGAGGCGGCGTGAACGTCATGTCAGCCACCCCATCTGGACAGCCACGGGGATCGCGGCATTACCGAGAAGGACCGCCACGGCGGCGATCCCGCCGATGACCGCGATACCGGCACGGCTCCGGACCCCGGTCACGCCGAGATCGCCGGCCGCTGTGCGGACACCGTGCGCGATGTGCACGGCCAGCAGCAGCATCGTGAACCCGTAGAAGGTGGCCACCCACGGCCGCGCGAGGCTCCCCACGAGGTTGGCGTGGGCCGAGCCCGGGACGAAGGAGGACGGCGCGACCGGCGGGGTGCCGGTGGTCATGTCCAGGATGTGGAAGACGACGAACAGCAGCAGCACCACGCCGGTCACCAGCATCGACCGCGCCCCGAACGATCCTGCGGACAGCCGCCGCCGATGCGGGCCCGCCGACGACCGTGAGCGGCGAACCAACACCACGGAGCACCACAGGTGGGCGACCAGGCACAGCGCGAGCACCACGCGGAGTGCCCACAGGACGCCCTCGTGCGGGACGAGGGGCTCGAGCAACGAACGCAGCCACGCGGCGTAACCGTTGAACGTGGCCGCACCGCTGAACACCTTGAGATTGCCGACCATGTGCACCACGACGAAGGCGGTGAAGACCAGCCCGGTCACCGCCATGACGGCCTTGGCGACCCAGGTGGGCACGACCGGGGCGCGGCGGATAGGGGCTCTGCGTGCACGGGGAGGGGTCGGTGGACCGGCGTGCGGTGGGGCGTGGACATCGGTCACGGCACGAGCACCTCCTTCCGGTGACGAGCGTCAGTCTAGGGCCGCTCCGGACCCCCGGGATCGAGATGACGAAGGGGGCGTTCGGCCATACTGGGCACCGTGAACACCACTACCTGGATCATCGTGGCCGTCGCCGTCGTGCTGTTGCTGGCAGTCATCGCGCTCGTCGTGGGACTGCAGCTCCGCAAAAACCGGCAGATCACCCTCAGCAAACCCGAGGAGAACAAGGAGCTCACCCAACAGGAGCGCTCCGGCAACTACCAGGCTGGAACGGGCTTCTCGTTCACCCAGGCCGGAGGGGCTGCCACCGCCGCGCCACCGAAGGAGCCGCTGCCGCGCGAGACGCCCGCCCCCGTGGAGCCCACGCAGCCCGTCGAGCCCTCGGCCCCGTCGGCCGATCCGGCGCCCGCCGCGCCGGTTGCCGAGCCCGCGCCGCCGGCTCCGACTGCCGTGCCCCCGGCGCCGTCGACGGAGCCGGAGCCGGCGCCCGAGCCGGACATCGAGCCCGGACCGAGCGCGGAGACCGTGGTCGTGGAGCCGACCCCTGTCGAGCCCGTGGTGGTCCCACCCGAGGTCCCCGACGACGAGGTGCCCGTCCACTCGCCGGACGTCATCACCGGCACCCCCGAGCCGGTCGCCCCCATCGAGCGCATCGATCCGTCCGCCGGACGCCTGGATCGACTCCGCGGCCGCCTGTCGCGGTCGCAGAACTCGGTCGGTCAGGGCCTGCTGGGACTGCTCGGTGCGGGCGATCTCGACGAGGACGCATGGGAGGAGATCGAGGACACCCTGATCATGGCCGACCTCGGCGCCGCCATGACCGAGCGCGTGGTCGACACCTTGCGCGAGGAGATCGCCACCCGCCAGGTCCGCACCGAGGCGCAGGTGCGCGACCTGCTGCGGCAGACGCTCATCGACAACCTCCACCCCGAGTACGACCGTTCTTTGCGGGCGCTGCCGAACGACGGGACGCCGGCCGTCCTCCTCGTCGTCGGCGTCAACGGCACGGGTAAGACCACCACCACCGGCAAGCTCGCCCGCGTGCTGGTCGCTGACGGCCGCGCCATCCTCCTCGGCGCCGCGGACACGTTCCGTGCCGCGGCCGCCGACCAGCTCCAGACCTGGGCCGAGCGTGTCGGCGCCGAGGTCGTGCGCGGCAAGGAGGGCGCCGACCCGGCTTCCGTGGCCTTCGACGCCGTCGCGCGGGGGGTGGAGACCGGAGTCGACGCCGTGCTGGTCGACACCGCGGGCCGCCTGCACACCAAGACGGGCCTCATGGATGAGCTCGGCAAGGTCAAGCGCGTCGTGGAGAAGAAGACCCCTGTGGACGAGGTCCTGCTCGTGATCGACGCGACCACCGGTCAGAACGGCCTCATGCAGGCGCGCGTGTTCAAGGACGTCGTGGACATCTCCGGCGTCGTGCTGACCAAGCTCGACGGCACCGCCAAGGGCGGAATCGTATTCCAGGTGCAGCACGAACTCGGCGTGCCGGTGAAGCTCGTCGGACTCGGGGAGGGCGCTGACGACCTGGCACCGTTCACCCCGGAGGCGTTCGTCGACGCGCTGCTCGGGACCTGACCCGGTCGGGGGCTGCCGTGTAGGTACCGGGACGCAGGACACAGGAACGGAACGAAAGGCGCCCGCGCGTAACCGACCGGAAACGTGCGCGCGCACCGGCCGCAACACGACGGCGGAAATCTCTTATCTCGGACGGGGTGGCGACAAGACGCCTCCCCGCGAGACGAGGAGGACCGCATCGTGACAGGTGAGTTCGATACGGGAGACACGGCCTGGATGCTCATGGCGGCATCCCTGGTGCTGCTCATGACACCCGCGCTGGCACTGTTCTACGGCGGGATGTCCCGGCAGAAGTCCGTGCTCAACATGATGATGATGTCGTTCGGGTCGATGGGCCTGGTCGGCATCATCTACCTGCTGTGGGGCTGGTCGATGTCCTACGGCGGACAGTCCGTCGGCGGCGTGTTCGCCAACCCCTTCGAGATGTTCGGGCTCTCCGGGGTGATCGGCGACGCCTCCGGCTGGGTGGCCTCGGGTTCCGGCGCCTACCCGCAGGTCGTCGACGTCGCCTTCCAGGTGACCTTCGCGATCATCACGGTGGCACTCATCTCGGGGGCGCTCGCCGAGCGGGTGAGGTTCGGGACCTGGCTGGCCTTCGCGGGCGTCTGGGTGACCCTGGCGTACTTCCCGCTCGCACACATGGTGTGGGGAGGCGGCCTGCTCTCGCACTCGGAGAACGGGATCGCCGCGAGGATCTTCGGCACCGTCGACGACGGTGAGGGCGGTTTGACCGCCGCGGTCGCCCCGATCGACTTCGCCGGCGGCACGGTGGTCCACATCAACGCGGGTATCGCCGCGCTCGTGCTGGTCCTGCTCATCGGCAGACGCCTGGAGTTCGGGCGCACCGCCTACCGTCCGCACAACCTGCCGTTGGTCATGCTCGGTGCCGCACTGCTGTGGTTCGGCTGGTTCGGCTTCAACGCCGGCTCCGCCTTCGGTGCCGACGGCGCGGCCGGGCTCGCATGGGTCAACACCACCGCGGCCGCCGCCGCCGCCATGCTCGGCTGGCTGCTCGCCGAACGGATCCGGGACGGTCACGCCACCAGCCTCGGGGCCGCCTCGGGTGTGGTCGCCGGTCTCGTGGCCATCACGCCGGCTGCGGGCTCGGTCAGTCCGCTCGGTGCTGTCGCGCTCGGAGCGGTCGCCGGCATCCTGTCCGCGCTCGCGGTGGGGCTGAAGTACCGGTTCGGATACGACGACTCTCTCGACGTGGTGGGCGTCCACCTCGTCGCCGGGCTCTGGGGCACCGTGGCGATCGGCCTGTTCGCCACCGGCACCTTCGACACCGCCGCCGGGCTGTTCTACTCCGCCGATGGTTGGAAACTGCTCGTCATCCAGGCGGTGATCGCGATGGCGGCGCTGGTGTTCACCGCGGTGATGACCACGATCGCCTGGGCGATCTGCAGGCCCCTCGGGTGGCGGATCAATGCGACCGACGAACAGTCGGGCATCGACGGCGCCCAGCACGCGGAGACGGCGTACGAACCCTCCACCACCGCGCTCATCCGCTGAGCCGGACCCACGAAAGGACATCACGACATGAAACTCGTCACCGCGATCATCAAGCCGTTCACCCTCGACGACGTCAAGGCGGCGCTGGAGCAGGCCGGAATCCACGGACTGACCATCAGCGAGGTGCAGGGTTACGGCCGCCAGAAGGGCCACACAGAGGTCTATCGCGGCGCGGAGTACGCCGTGGATTTCGTCCCCAAGATCAGGGTGGAGGTGGTGGTCGACGACGAGGCTGTCGACGCGGTCATCGCCCTGGTCGTCGACTCGGCCCGCACCGGCAAGATCGGCGACGGCAAGGTCTGGGTCACCCCGGTCGAGTCCATCGTCCGCGTCCGCACCGGCGAAGAGGGCCCGGCCGCCATCTGAGCGGCCCGCCGAGGCCCGGGTGTCGCCGCAAGGCGGAGAGGAGTCCCCATGAGCGGGACGTTCGGTATCCAGCGTGCCCGGGCGCTCCGCGAGGGACGCGCGGAACTCCTGGGTGTGTCTCCCGAGCACCTACCCGCGGACGCCCTGAGGGGCGCCCTGTGCGAGTTGTACGAGCGGGAACTCGCCCTCCTGGCCCAGGAGGCCGGCATCGGGGACCGGAGCGGGTTCGTGCTCGTCGCACTCGGCGGCCTCGGGCGCCGCGAAGTGCTCCCGTTCTCGGATCTCGACCTGGTCCTCGTGCACGAGCGGCGCCCGGACCGGGAGCTCGCGAGAATCGCCGAGTCGCTGTGGTACCCGTTGTGGGATTCCGGGATCGAGCTCGACCACAGTGTCCGGACCGTCGACCAGTGTCTGACCGTCGCCGCCTCGGACGTGTGTGCCGGGCTGAGTCTGCTGGACGCCCGCGTCGTGGCCGGCGACGCCGACCTGGGAGCGCTCGTGATCGACGGCGCGCGCCGTCAGTGGCGGAGCCAGATCGCCTCCCGATACGACGACCTGGTCGACGCGGCCGCGGCCCGCCGCCGGCGCGCCGGCGTGATCGCCCATCTCACCGAGCCCGACCTCAAGAACGGGGCGGGAGGCCTGCGGGACCGCCAGCTCGTGTCGGCGCTGACGTTGGCGCACCTGTGTGACGGTCGGTCGGCCAGGCCCGAGGATCTGGCGACAGCGCATGCCAGGGTCCTCGATGCGCGGACCGAACTGCACCGCATCAGCGGCCGCCCGCGCGAGGTCCTGCACGCCCAGTACGGCGACGAGGTCGGCCGTGCGCTCGGCGTGGGTGACCGGTTCGAGTTGGCCCGGGCCCTCGGCGACGCCTCCCGCACGATCGCCTTCACCACAGACCAGGCGCTGCGGGTGTCGTGCGCGGCGCTGTCCACACGCGGGCTCACCGGATTACTGCGGCGGTCACCGGTGCGCCGTCCGTTGGCGGACGGGGTGGTGGAGCACGCCGGGGAGGTGGCACTGGCCCGGGGCGCGCGGGTCGAGACCGATCCGTGGCTGCCGCTGCGCGTCGCCTCCGCCGCGGCACGCGCGGGGCTTCCCATCGCTCCCGCGACTCTCGGGGTGCTCGCGGAGCGCTGCCCTCAGCCGGAGGGGCGGTGGCCCGCGGCCGCGCTGTCCGATCTGCTGGTGTTGTTGGGTTCCGGTGACACCCTGCCGCCGGTGTTCGAGGCGCTCGACCGCAGCGGGCTGTGGGAGCGGCTGCTGCCCGAGTGGTCCGGGATCCGCGACCTACCGGCCCGGGAGCGCACCCATGTCTTCCCGGTGGACCGCCACCTCATCCAGACGGTGGTGGCCGCCTCGCGACTCACCACCTCTGTGCGCCGGGCCGATCTGTTGTTACTCGGGGCGTTGCTCCACGACATCGGCAAGTGTCGCGCCGGGGATCACAGCGTGAACGGTGCGGAGATGGTGCGGCCGGTGGCGGTACGGCTCGGGTTGGATGATGACGACGACGAGACACTCGTGCGAATCGTTCGTCACCACCTGTTGTTCGCCAGGTCGGCAGTTCGTCACGACCCACGGGACCCGGCCACGCCCGCCATGCTCATGGCGGTGCTGGAACACGACACGGTGGCGATGGACGTCCTGGCCGCCCTGACCGAAGCGGACTCGATCGCCACCGGACCGACGGTGTGGACCGAGGGGCGGGCGGCCGCTCACGCAGCCCTGGTGGCCGCGTGCCGGGCGACACCGTCCGGTCGCCCCGGTGATCTCGAACCGCCCGCGGTGGACGCGGCCCGCCCGCACGGGCCACCCGACGTCGTCGTCGACCTCCGGACCCGGGGCGCCGGGACCCGCCACGACGTCACCCTCGTCGTGCCCGGTGGGGGACGCTCGCTCGAGGTTGCGGCACAGGTCCTGGCATTCCACCGGCTGGAGGTCGTGGACGCACGGATCGACCTGCGGCCGCCCGGCGGCATGCGGGCGACGATGACGGTGTCCACAGGATTCGGGGCGCCGGTCGACCCCCGGCTGCTCGCCAAGGACCTGCGGCGGTCGATCGATTCGGGATTACCGAGCACGATGCGCAACGCGCTGGGTCGGGCACCCGCGCACCGGCCCCCGGACGTCCCGGCGTCGGTCATCGTCAGCCCGCGCTCCGACGGGGACGGAATCATCCTGGAGGTGCGGGCCCGGGATCGGCCGGGGCTGCTCGCCACGATCGTCTCGTCGCTCCTGGGTGCCGGTGCGAGAATCGACTGGGTTCTGGTGAGAACCCGCGGCTCGGCGGTCGAGGACGCCTTCGCGCTGTCCGGGCGGGGAGCGGTTCTCGGTACGGCGGCGGTCGTCGAGACCGCCCTGTCCTGATACGGACTCGACGACCTCAGCGTGTGCTGACACGGTGTGTCCCGATACCCTGTGTGGAGTCGTCGCCGACGACACCGGGGTTCTCCGTCCCGGGCCGCGAACCAGGGAGCTGTTGCCGTGTTCGAATCCTTGTCCGACCGCCTCACAGGTGCGCTCAAGGACCTCCGTGGCAAAGGCCGGCTCAGTGACGCGGACATCGACGCCACGGCGCGCGAGATCAGGCTGGCGCTACTCGAGGCGGACGTCGCCCTGCCGGTCGTCCGCGCCTTCATCTCGCGGGTCAAGGATCGGGCCAAGGGCGCAGAGGTGTCCGAGGCGCTCAACCCGGCGCAGCAGGTCGTCAAGATCGTCGATGCCGAGCTCACGGCGATCCTCGGCGGTGAGGCGCGGCGGATCGAGTTCGCCAAGCAGCCCCCGACCGTGATCATGCTGGCCGGCCTCCAGGGCGCGGGTAAGACCACCCTCGCCGGAAAGCTCGCACACTGGCTCAAGGGCCAGGGCCACACCCCGCTGCTCGTGGCGTGCGACCTGCAGCGCCCCGGCGCGGTGGATCAGCTGCAGATCGTCGGTGAGCGGGCCGGGGTCCAGGTGTTCGCGCCGCACCCCGGCACCTCCGTCGGTGGTGACGGCGAGGTCGTGGGGGTCCAGGAACCCGTCTCCGTGGCCCAGCGCGGACTCGCACACGCCCGCGCCAAGATGCACGACGTCGTGATCGTCGACACCGCCGGTCGACTCGGTATCGACGACGAGTTGATGGCCCAGGCGCGGGGGATCCGTGACGCCGTCCAGCCGGACGAGACCTTCTTCGTCCTGGACGCCATGATCGGTCAGGACGCCGTCATCACCGCCGAGGCGTTCCGTGAGGGAGTCGGCTTCACCGGCGTCGTCCTCACCAAGCTCGACGGCGATGCCCGAGGCGGTGCGGCGCTCAGCGTCCGCGAGCTGACCGGCACCCCGATCATGTTCGCCTCCGACGGCGAGAAGCTCGAGGACTTCGACGTCTTCCACCCGGAGCGGATGTCGAGCCGCATCCTCGGAATGGGCGACGTGCTCTCGCTGATCGAGCAGGCCGAGACCGTCTTCGACGCCACGGAGGCCGAGAAGACCGCCGCGAAGATCGGCTCGGGCGAGCTCACCCTCGAGGACTTCCTCGACCAGATGCTGATGATCCGGAAGATGGGGCCCATCGGGAACCTGCTCGGCATGCTCCCGGGCGGCAAGGAGATGAAGGCCGCCGTCGGCGACATCGACGAGAAATACCTGGACCGCATCCAGGCCATCATCCGCGGTATGACCCCGGAGGAGCGGGCCAACCCGAAGGTCATCAACGGGTCCCGCCGCCAGCGCATCGCCAAGGGTTCCGGCGTGACCGTGACCGACGTCAATCAACTCGTGGACCGCTTCTTCGAGGCCCGCAAGATGATGAGCCGGATGGCCGGCCAGATGGGCATGCCGGGCGCTGGCCGCAAGAACCAGCGCAAGGGCAAGAAGGGCAAGAAGGGGCGTGGCCCCACACCGCCCAAGAACCGCGGGATGATGCCGGGCGGCATGCCAGGTATGCCGCCCGGTATGCCCGGTATGCCTCAGGGCATGCCCGACCTGTCGCAGATGCCGCCGGGACTGGATCAGCTCCCGCCCGGCCTCGAGGGGATCGACATCAACGACCTGAAGTTCCCCAAGCGTTGACACACGCTGCTGCGCCGGGCGGGGCGATTGGTGCCCCGGCGGCACGGCGGTCTAGACTGGTCCGCCGGACGCCGTCACCGGTGGAACCACGCGCCCAAGCGCGGGTTCCGTGCCGACCGGCGGTCACCCGCAAGGCGAAACCGGGCCCCGCAACCAGTGCGGGCGTCGCTGAATCGCCACGTGACCTGCAACAGAAAGTGAGACGCCCACATGGCCGTCAAGATCAAGCTCACCCGCCTCGGCAAGATCCGCAACCCGCAGTACCGCGTGATCGTGGCCGACGCCCGCACCCGTCGTGACGGCCGGTCGATCGAGACCATCGGTCTCTACCGTCCCAAGGAGGAGCCCAGCTTCGTCCAGATCGACTCCGAGCGCGCCCAGTACTGGCTCGGCGTCGGCGCCCAGCCGACCGAGGCCGTCGAGCAGCTGCTCAAGCTGACCGGTGACTGGCAGAAGTTCAAGGGCATCGAGGGCGCCGAGGGCACCCTGAAGGTCGCCGAGCCCAAGCCCAGCAAGCTGGACCTGTTCAACAAGGCGCTCGAGGAGGCCCAGGGCGAGCCGTCCGCCGAGGCCATCACCACCAAGCGCAAGGCCGAGAAGGCCAAGAAGGCCGAAGAGGCCAAGAAGGCGGAGGAGGCCGCTGCGGCCGAGTCCACCGAGGGCGAGGCCGCCGAGGCCGAGTCCGCAGAGGCCTGAGTCTGATGAACGACATGGTTGTCGACGCCGTCGACCATCTCGTCCGCGGCATCGTGTCGGATCCCGACGCGGTGGCCGTGCGGTCGAGTGGTGGCCGGCGCGGCGCCGTGATCCGGGTGACGGTCGCCCCGTCCGATCTCGGTCGGGTGATCGGCCGTGGTGGTCGCACCGCTTCGGCGATCCGGACCATCGTCACCGCTGTGGGTGGCCCGGGAATCCGTGTCGACGTCGTCGACACCGACCGTTGACCCGCCAGTAGCCCGAGGACAAGGACACCATGGAGCTCGTCGTCGGACGCGTCGTCAAATCGCACGGCGTCCGAGGCGAGCTCGTGGTCGAGGTGCGGACCGACTCCCCCGAGGAGCGGTTCGCCCCCGCGAGCCGTCTCGTCGGCCGCACCGGCCGTGGCAACAACACGGCGGATCGTGACGTGACGATCGAAGCCGCCCGGAGTCACTCCGGGCGGCTTCTCGTGCGTCTCGAAGGGGTGGGGGACCGGGACACCGCCGACGCGCTGCGCGGCA
Organism: Dietzia sp. NPDC055343; assembly: GCF_053645265.1. Taxonomy (NCBI): domain Bacteria; kingdom Bacillati; phylum Actinomycetota; class Actinomycetes; order Mycobacteriales; family Dietziaceae; genus Dietzia; species Dietzia sp. NPDC055343. Next base: position 42,178 of record NZ_JBSHMJ010000009.1, read on the forward strand.
TGCTGCTGCTCGTCGACTCCGGGGCGCTTCCTGACCCACAGGACCCGGACGAGTTCCACGACCACCAGTTGCTCGGACTCCGTGTGCTCGATACCTCGGGCGACCGCCTCGGTGAGGTCGTCGAGGTCGTGCACACCGCCGCGGGCGAACTGCTGGGCATCCGTCTCGCCGACGGGTCCGACGCGCTGGTGCCATTCGTGACGGAGATGGTCCCGGAAGTGGATCTCGCCGGGGGCACGTGTGTGATCGATCCGCCGGAAGGACTGCTCGAACTGGGCAGCTCATGACCGCCGCCGACGAACGTGGTGGGGCCGGCCCGGCGCTGCGACTCGACGTCGTCACCGTCTTTCCCGAGTACCTCGCCCCGCTCCGGCTGGCCCTGCTGGGCCGCGCCGTCGACCGCGGGATCGTCGAAGTGGGGATACACGACCTGCGTGACTGGACGCATGACGTCCACCGATCCGTGGACGACACCCCGTTCGGCGGTGGCCCCGGCATGGTCATGCGCCCCACCGTGTGGGGCGAGGCACTGGACGATCTCGTCCCCGTGCCGCACCCGGACACCCGAGGGGACGACCGGCCGCTGCTGATCGTGCCCACCCCCGCTGGCCGACCGTTCACCCAGTCCGACGCCCATCGCTACGCGCGCCGGCGACACCTGTTGTTCGCGTGTGGGCGCTACGAGGGGATCGACCAGCGTGTGGTCGACGAGGCATCCGAGACGATGGACGTCGACGAGGTCAGCATCGGCGACTACGTCCTCATCGGGGGAGAGGTGGCCGTACTCGTGATCGCCGAGGCGGTCGTCCGCCTCCTGCCCGGGGTTCTGGGCAATCGCCGCAGCCACGAGGAGGACTCCTTCTCCGACGGCCTGCTCGAGGGGCCCTCGTACACCAGGCCCGAGGTCTGGCGGGACCGCGCGGTTCCGGAGGTGCTCAAGTCAGGAAACCACGCCAGGATAGACCGCTGGCGTCGGGACCAGTCGCTGCGCCGGACCGCCGAGCGGCGACCGGAGCTGCTGGCCCGCGCCGAACTGGACACACCGGATCTGGCCCTGCTCGCCGAGCTCGGATGGGCGCCACCGCAGCCCTGATTTGGGGCGTGCGCACCAGTGATGGCACACTAGCGAGGTTGACCTTCCGGGCGTCCTGCACGCCCGTCGTCGGTCGCGCTGATCCGGGGCACGAACCGGTTGTCCCACCTACACGGTGGGCGCCAGGGTCCTCTGTCCTCATTCCTGACATGCAAGGAACATCAATGAACACTCTCGATTTCATCGACAACAAGTCCCTGCGGGACGACATCCCCGAGTTCCGGGCCGGCGACACGCTCGACGTGCACGTCAAGGTCATCGAGGGCACGAAGGAGCGTATCCAGGTCTTCAAGGGCGTCGTGATCCGTCGCCAGGGCGGCGGCGTCCGCGAGACCTTCACCATCCGCAAGGTCTCGTTCGGCGTCGGCGTCGAGCGCACCTTCCCGGTGCACTCGCCGAACATCGACCGGATCGATGTGCTGGTGCGCGGTGACGTCCGTCGCGCCAAGCTGTACTACCTGCGTGCTCTCCGCGGCAAGGCCGCGAAGATCAAGGAGAAGCGCTGATCGCGTAGAGCGAGTCCTACTCGGCCGCCGACGGTGGCAGGGAATCGACTACGCTCGTCCGGGTGAGCAGCACCGAATCGCCTGGACATGACCCCGCCGAGCCGGGGCCCCGTGAAGACGGGGCCCCGGCTCGCGGCGTCGAGAAGAAGGGCCAGCCCTGGTACATAGAGATCCCCCTGCTGGTGGTGATCGCGCTCGTCCTGGTCTTCGTGTTCCAGACCTTCGTGGGGCGGGTGTACCAGATCCCCTCCGAGTCGATGGAGCCCACGCTCCACGGCTGCGTGGGATGCACCGGGGACCGGATCTTCGTCGACAAGATCAGTTATCGGTTCGGTGACCCGGAGCCCGGCGATGTGGTGGTGTTCAAGGGGCCGGATTCCTGGAACCAGGGCTACCAGTCGATCCGATCGGACAATCCCGTCATCCGCACCCTGGAGAACATCGGCGGCGTCATCGGCGTCGTCCCGCCCGACCAGAACGACCTCGTGAAGCGCGTCGTCGCCGTGGGCGGCCAGACGGTGGGCGGATGTTCCCCGGACGGCCGGCTGCTGGTAGACGGTCAGCCGCTGGACGAGCCGTACCTCAACGAGGATCCGACGGTGAACCGCAATCCCATGAACTGTGCGTTCGGGCCCATCACGGTGCCCGAGGGCAACTACTGGGTGATGGGTGACAACCGGAACAACTCGGCCGACTCGCGTTTCCACATGGGCGACGAGTTCCAGGGGACGGTGCCGGGCGAGAACATCATCGGCAAGGTCCAGGCGATCATCCTGCCCTTCAACCGGATCGGGACGGTCTCCTCCCCGGACATCAGCGTCGGGTGAGGCCGGTCGGTCTCAGGCCGGCCCTGCCGGACCGCGCGCGGGTGACCCGCAGGGCTGGTCGTCTGGCTCTCGAGGCGGCCGTCTCACGTCGCGGTCTGGGTCCCGCCGCCGGGGTCGATGAGGCGGGCCGGGGTTGTTGCGCCGGCCCTCTCGTCGTCGCGGCGTGTGTTCTCGGAGACCGGTTACACCCCGAACTCGCGGACCTCGATGATTCGAAGAAGCTCTCGCCCGCCACCCGTGAACGACTCCACGACGCGGTCATGCGCCGTGCGGTGGCGATGTCTGTGGTGGTGATCGACCCGGAGCACATCGATGCGCGGGGGATCCACCGCTGCAACCTCGAGGGGATGCGTCGCGCGGTGGCCGGGCTGGATCCGTCTCCGGGTTTCGTGTTCACGGACGGGTTCGCCGTCGACGGGCTCGGGTGCCAGTCCACGGCGGTCATCGGGGGTGATGCGGTGGTCGCATCCATCGCCGCCGCGAGTGTCCTCGCGAAGGTGACGCGTGATCGGATTATGGTGGACCTCGACTCGCGGTACCCGGGCTACGGGTTCGCCTCCCACAAGGGATACGGGACCGCACGTCACGCCAGGGCGATCGAGGAACTCGGTCCCAGCGACATCCATCGCATGTCGTACGCCAACGTCCGTCGCGCCGCGCAGGCGCATTCGAGGAGCACGAGATGAGCGCCGAGGATCTGGAGAACTACGAGACCGAGATGGAGCTCTCGCTTTATCGCGAGTACCGCGACATCGTCGGGCAGTTCACCTATGTCGTCGAGACGGAGCGCCGCTTCTACCTCGCCAACGCCGTTGAACTCATCCCGAGGTCCGCTGACGGCGAGGTGTACTTCGACGTCCGCATGTCCGATGCCTGGGTGTGGGACATGTACCGACCTGCGCGTTTCGTCAAGTACGTGCGCGTGTTGACGTTCAAGGACGTCAATATCGAGGAGCTGGACAAGCCCGAGCTCCGCCTTCCCGAGTAGGCATCCGGGGCGATTGTCCACAGGCCCCGGACTCTCCACAGACCGTCTCCGACCCGGCCCGCATCCGGCGGGCCGGGTCGTCTGCGTCCGGCAGGGTGATCCCCGGCGGACCCGGGTGGGCCGGGTCGCCGGGAGGGGCGGGCGATGGCGGGTCACGAGGGGGACGGGAGCCGGAGGGCGGGGACGTCCGGGCGACGCAGGCCGGACCGGCGGCAACAGATCGGGAGGGCGGGGGAGAAGCACGCGGAATCGCTCCTGAGGTCCAGGGGCGCCGAGGTCCTGGCACGGAACTGGCGGTGTGCGGCCGGGGAGCTCGATCTGGTGGTGCTCGACGCCGCGGGTCGTCTCCGGTTCGTCGAGGTGCGCACCCGTACGGGCCCGGGCTTCGGCACCCCCGCCGAGTCGGTCACACCGGCCAAGCAGCACCAGGTTCGCATGGTGGCGAAGTACTGGCTCGCAGCCAACCCGGGCGGGTGGCGTCAGGTGTGCTTCGACGTCGTCGGGGTGGAACTGTCCGAGTCCGATCGTCCGCGGCTGGAGCTGTTCGAGGACGTGATGTGACAGTGGCGCTCGGACGCACGTGGGCGGTCACCCTCCAGGGGGTCGGTGGACAGTTGGTCGAGGTCGAGGCGGATGTGGGCCGTGGGCTGCCGGCGGTGAGCATCGTGGGTCTTCCGGACAAGGCGGTATTGCAGGCCAGGGACAGGGTCCGGGCCGCGGTCGTCAACTCCGGCCTCACCTGGCCGCCGGGCAGGGTCGTGCTCTCACTGTCGCCTGCGGCGGTCCCCAAACGGGGCTCAGGCTTCGATCTCCCGCTCGCGATCGGGGTCCTCACCGCGTCGGGCGAACTCCCGGCCGGGGCGTTCGAGGGGACGCTGCTGGTGGGGGAGCTCGCACTGGACGGGCGCATCAGGCCCGTGAGAGGCGTCCTTCCCGCGGTCCTCGCTGCGCGGGAGGCCGGGTTGGAACGGGCGATCGTGCCGGGGGCGAACCTGGCAGAGGCTCGTCTCGTTAGGGGAATCGCCACGGCCGGGGCGGACTCGCTCGCGATGATCGCCGTCTGGTGCCGCGGCTCAGGGGATCTGGTCTCGGAGGCGGCAGCGCCGCGGGGCGTCGCGGACGGTGATGACTCCGACCTGGCCGAGGTGGTGGGCCAGGACGATTGCCGGCGTTCCATCGAGGTCGCGGCGGCCGGCGGCCACGCGGTTCTTCTTCGCGGGGCCCCCGGGACGGGCAAGACGATGTTGGCGCGCAGGCTCCCCGGGTTGCTGCCCGATCTGGACGAGCAGGCGGCGCTCGAGGCCACCGCGATCCATTCGGTCATGGGCAAGCTCTCCTCCCGGGACCCGCTGCTGCGCCGTCCGCCGTTCGTCGCCCCACACCACGACGCGTCGACGGCGGCGCTCGTCGGCGGCGGGTCCACCACACCGCGCCCCGGGGCGGTCTCGCTGGCGCACAGGGGAGTGCTGTTCCTCGATGAATGTGCGGAGTTCTCCGGCCGCGTGCTCGACAGCCTCAGGACACCGCTGGAGGAGGGCGAGATACGGATCGCCCGGAGCGACGGGATCATGGTCTTTCCCGCGAGGTTCCAACTCGTCATGGCCGCGAACGACTGCCCCTGTGGCGCCGCGAGGCCGGACGACTGCACCTGCTCGCCTGACGCGCGCCGCCGCTACGGGCGGGCTCTGACCGGTCCGCTGCGGGACCGGATCGATATCGCCGCGCGGACTCTGCCGGTCGGTTCGGGATTGTTCGCGGTGGGGGAGATCGAGGACACCGCGGTCGTGCGGGCCAGGGTGACGACGGCGAGGGCCGCCGCCGCCGATCGGTGGGCGGGGTGCGCGGAGGCGAACGGCGCCGCGGCCAACGCCGGCGTGCCCGGGCGGGTCCTGCGATCACTGAAGGCGCTGGACAGGCGTGCCCTCCGCCCGCTTGACCGTGCGCTGGCCCACGGTGTCCTGTCTCCACGTGGTGTGGATCGGTGTCTCCGTCTGGCGTGGACGGTCGCGGACCTGGAGGGGGCCGTCGTGCCCACCGAATCGCATGTCGCCGAGGCGATGGTGCTGAGAGGAGAGGACTGATGGCAGGGCTGTTCGAGACGGCGGTCCCGGCGACGGATGAGGTCCGCGCGGCGTACGCCTATTTGGGTGCAGTGACGGAGAGGCCCACCGCACAACTCTGGGACCTGGTGGACACGGTCGGGCCGGTCGAGGCCCGCGACCGGATCCGGAGGAAGCAGGTGCCCGAGGGGCTGGCCGATCAGACCGAGGCACGACGAGACGTGGTCGACGGGGCCGGACTTCTGGATGACGCCCACAGGTCGGGGGCACGGCTGCTGGTGCCGGGCGATCCCGGCTGGCCGGACTGGCTGCTCGCGCCCCTCGATCGACCACGGGGGAGACGGCGCGATGGCACGGGCGGGGTGCCCACGGCGTTACGGCCGCTGGGGCTGTGGTGGCGTGGTCCCGCCGATCCGGCCACGGCGCTGGGTCGGTCGGTGGCGGTGGTCGGAACCCGCGCACCCACCGCGTACGGGCGGGCGGTGACCGCGGACCTGTCCGCCGGGGTATCGGCCGAGGACTTCACCGTGGTCTCCGGGGGAGCGTTCGGGATCGACGCCGCCGCGCACCGTGCCGTGTTGGGGGCGGGAGGGGTGACCATCGCGGTTCTGGCAGGAGGCGTGGACCGGCTGTACCCCCGGGGGAACGACTCCATGCTCCGGCAGATCGCGGAAACCGGGGCGGTGATCTCGGAACAGCCCCCGGGGACCGGCGTGACCCGGTACAGGTTCCTGGACCGGAACAGGATCATCGCGGCCCTGACATCCGCGACCATCGTGGTGGAGGCGGCCGCACGGAGCGGGGCCCTGAGCACCGCGGCGTGGGCGGCGGCGCTGGAGCGGCCGGTCGGCGCGATACCGGGTCCTGTGACGTCGGTGGCATCGGTCGGGACCCATCTGCTGATCCGCGATCGCGGAGCCGTGTTGATCGGACGGACGGCCGACGTGGTGGAGTTGGCCGGCGATATGGGGGAGACGGCGGCGCCACCGTCCGGGGGCACCTCGACCTGGGACGGACTGGATGACGTGACCCGGCGGGTGCTGGAGGCCCTACCGACCACCGGTGGTGTGGCACCGGCCGAGGTCGCGGCGTCGGCGGGGATCCCGCCGAGTACGACCCGGGCGGTACTGGGTCGACTGATGTCGACGGGAGCGGCGGTCCGGGGGCCGCAGGGGTGGCGACGATCCGGTGGGGGCGGCGTGCAGATGAGCCTGTCGGTGGGCTGACCGGGCGCCAGCGGGGCCGGCCGGTGATGGCTGCGCGAAGCCCGCGGCGTTCTTCTTGCGTGCGATCGCGGGTGGGGTGATGATGGGACTCATGGGACGCATGGGTTCACAAGGGGCGGTCGGTCGCGAAGTGCCTCCCGCGCTCGAACCCGTCCTGGACGACTTCGCCGACCATCTCCGCGCCGGCCGGTCCCGCTCCGAGGCGACGGTCCGCGCCTACCGTTCCGACGCGCGAGCGCTGCTGTCCCGGCTCTCGACCGAGCCGGGGGGCCCGGCCTGCGCAGCCGATCTCGCCGGGGCGTTCACCCTGCCCGCCCTCCGGGGGTGGCTCGCCGAACAGGTCTCCGCCGGGGCGGCGCGCTCGAGCGTCGCGCGGCGGGTGGCGGCGGCGCGATCATTCAGCACCTGGGCGAGCCGGACGGGACTCGTCCCGACGGATGTCGCCGCCCGCCTCGAAGCACCGAAGGCGCAGCGCCACCTTCCGGAGGTGCTGCAGACCGCCCAGGCCGCCGAGGTGCTCCGGACGACTGAACTCGGGGCGGCGGAGGGCGACCCGATCGCCCTACGGGACCAGCTCGTCGTGGAACTCCTGTACTCCTGCGGGATCCGGGTGGCCGAGCTGTGCGGACTGGACGTGGACGACCTCGACCGGGAACGACGCCTGCTGCGGGTACTCGGCAAGGGTGGCCGTGAACGTTCTGTTCCCTACGGCCGCCCGGCCGAGGCCGCATTGCGGCTCTGGCTCGACGCGGGGCGACGAGCTCTTGCCACCGACCGTTCCGGACCAGCTCTGCTGTTGGGGGCCCGGGGCGGCAGGCTCGACCCGCGGGCCGCACGTCGGATCGTCAACGAGGTGACGGCGGTGACCCCGGGATCGCCCAGGGTCTCGCCGCACGCCCTGCGGCACAGTTCGGCGACACACCTCCTCGAGGGCGGCGCCGACCTGCGCCATGTCCAGGAACTGTTGGGGCATTCGACGCCGGCGACCACGCAGATCTACACCCATGTCTCGGCCGATCGCCTCCGCGCCGCGTACCGCGGAGCCCACCCGCGGGCATGAGACCGGGGCGGGGGAAAGGGCGAGTAAGGCAGGCGCGGCCCGGCGCAGTGATCAGGCTTCGCCGTCCCCGGGACGGGTGGGCTTGAGTCGGATCGGCCGGTCCGAGACGAGTGTCAGCGACAGTGGGTCGACGTAGTCGTCGTCGTCACCTCCCGGGTTCCCCGAAGCGACGCGTGCGCCCCAGTGCAGGCACGCTTCCATGGGGCACCCCGGGTGTCCCGCGACGAGGTGCCCGACCGTCTGGCCCGTCGAGACCTCATCGCCTTTCAGGACACTCGCCGTCACCGGTTCGTAGGTGGTCCGTAGGCCGTGGCCATGATCCAGGGACAGCACCGGCTTTCCACCCACCGACCCCGCGAACAGCACGGTGCCGGGTGCCGGCGCGAGCACGGGCGACAGGGGCTCGGCCGCCAGATCGACGCCCCGATGCCCGGCGAGCCAGCGGTGTTCGGGGGGATCGAAGCCGGTCACCGGGACCGCCGGGCCCGGGACGGGGCTGCGGAACCGCACCGTCGGGGCGGCAGGCGCGGCGGGGTGGGGCAGCACAGCGGCGAGCAGAACCCCCGCCACCGCCACCCCCACCGCGGCGGCGCCGGCCCTTGTGGCTCCGGCACGGTCCATCCGCACGGCTCCCGGTACGCCTCGCTCGTCTCCCATGACCCCAGTGGAGCGTGTCCCGGGGCGCGGCGCGAGAGTCCCGGCGCCGGGTGTGGAGAAACTCGACGACCATCCACAGGTGTTCGTCGCCGTCGCCGTCTTGGCGGACAGACGCACCACCGGATATGCTTCCCGGTGCGGTCGACTCTGCAGTCGATTGACTTCGCGTGTCCTGCCCCGCCCGCGGGTGGAGCATCCGGACCCGTGATCCCCTGGATCACGGACCCTCCGGACGACGGACCAGTTGGTGCCCCTGGCTGTTCAGGGGTGAGGTCCGGCGCGGACACCAGGGCCCGAGGCCACCCGGCTGAAGGGCGTAACCCGATACAGATTCAGAAAGCGAGGACGAGGGCCTCGCGGTCCGGCTGCTTCCAAGCCGGACGAGCCCTCAACCCATCATGGCAGTTATCTCCATGAAGCAGCTGCTCGACGCAGGTGCTCACTTCGGTCACCAGACCCGTCGCTGGAACCCGAAGATGCGCCGGTTCATCTTCACCGACCGCAACGGCATCTACATCATCGACCTGCAGCAGACCCTGACGTACATCGACCAGGCGTACGAGTTCGTCAAGGAGACCGTCGCCCACGGCGGCACCGTCCTGTTCGTCGGCACCAAGAAGCAGGCCCAGGAGGCCATCGCCGAGGAGGCCGCCAAGGTCGGGATGCCGTACGTCAACCAGCGCTGGCTGGGCGGCATGCTCACCAACTTCCAGACCGTGCACCAGCGGCTCCTGCGCCTCAAGGAGCTCGAGTCGATGGAGCAGTCGGGTGGCTTCGAGGGTCGCACCAAGAAGGAAATCCTCATGCTCACGCGTGAGAAGAACAAGCTCGAGCGCACGCTCGGCGGTATGCGTGACATGACCAAGGTTCCTTCGGTGGTGTGGGTCGTCGACACCAACAAGGAGCACATCGCCGTCGGCGAGGCCCGCAAGCTCAACATCCCGGTCGTCGCGATCCTCGACACCAACTGTGACCCGGACGTCGTCGACTACCCGATCCCGGCGAACGACGACGCGATCCGCTCGGTGACCGTGCTGACCCGCGTGATCGCCTCCGCCGTCGCCGAGGGCCTCAAGGCCCGCTCGCAGGCCGGCAAGACCACCGGCGACCAGGCCGAGCCCCTCGCCGAGTGGGAGACCGAGCAGCTCGACCAGGTCACCGGCGAGGCCGCCGCTCCGGAGGCCGCCGAGGCCCCCGCCGAGATCACCGGCACCGAGTCGCCCGTGGCGGAGCCGCCCGCCGCGGAGGCCGCCCCCGAGGCGCCCGCCACCGAGGTCTGATCCTCAGGCACCAGCTCGAGACATGTCGGGCCCGGCCGCCCATGACCCCTCGCGGGGGTCCCCGGGTGGCCGGGCCCGACGTGTCACCGGCGGTGGGAACCGGTCTCCATCGGCGCTTCGGCGTCTAGGGTGGAGGCGGATTCGTCCGCCGACCGACGCGACTACTTTTCACGACACATCCAACCCCTATAAGGAGGGTCGCCCCACAATGGCGAACTACACCGCTGCCGACGTCAAGCGTCTGCGTGAGCTCACCGGCTCCGGGATGATGGACTGCAAGAAGGCTCTCGAGGAGACCGACGGCGACTTCGACAAGGCCGTCGAGGTCTTGCGCATCAAGGGCGCCAAGGACGTGGGCAAGCGCGCCGAGCGCGCCACCGCCGAGGGCCTGGTCGCCGTCAAGGACGGCGTCATGGTCGAGCTCAACTCCGAGACCGACTTCGTCGCCAAGAGCGCCGAGTTCATCGCGCTCGCCGACAAGATCGTCGGCGTGGCCGCCGCCCAGGGCATCTCCGATCTCGACGCGCTGAACGCCGCCGAGCTGGACGGCACCACCGTCGCCGACGCGGTCGTCGCCTTCTCCGCCAAGTCCGGCGAGAAGCTCGTCCTGCGTCGCGTGGGCAAGCTCGACGGCCCCGTCGCCGTCTACCTGCACAAGCGTTCGTCGGATCTGCCGCCGGCCGTCGGCGTCCTGGTCGCCTACTCGGGCGAGGGCGAGGCCGCCGAGTCCGCCGCCCGTTCCGCCGCGATGCAGATCGCCGCGCTCAAGGCCCAGTACCTCTCGCGTGACGAGGTCCCCGCCGACGTCGTCGCCAAGGAGCGCGAGATCGCCGAGGCCACCGCCCGCGAGGAGGGCAAGCCGGAGCAGGCACTGCCCAAGATCATCGAGGGTCGGCTCAACGGCTTCTACAAGGACGTCTGCCTCCTGGACCAGGCCTCCGTCACCGACAGCAAGAAGACCGTCGGTGCGCTTCTCGAGGAGGCCGGCGCGAAGGTCACCTCGTTCCTGCGCTTCGAGGTCGGTCAGGCCTGACCCGCGCCTGAGCCGCTTCGTGCGGTGAACCAGCGACGGCGGTACCCGGGGATCGGGTGCCGCCGTCGCTCGTCGTGCCCACCGGGTGCGCCCGCCTCCGGCGGGCTGCGCTGTGGAGGGCGTGCGGATAGGGCAGAATGTACCCGGCTCCACCATGGGCCGGACAGCTCCTCGACGACACGGTGTCAGGAGCGTCGACGCGCGACACGGGCTCGATCCGCCCGGGACGAGGAGAACGATGACCGACCCGCTGCACGGGTACAAGCGTGTGATGCTCAAGCTGGGTGGCGAGATGTTCGGCGGCGGTGGCGTGGGCATCGATCCGGACGTCGTGCAGTCCGTCGCGCGCCAGATCGCAGAGGTCTCGAGGACCGGGGCCCAGATCGCGATCGTGATCGGTGGTGGCAACTTCTTCCGTGGCGCCCAGTTGCAGCAGCGCGGACTCGACCGCGCCCGGAGCGACTACATGGGGATGCTGGGCACCGTGATGAACTGCCTGGCCCTCCAGGATTTCCTCGAGCAGGAGGGCATCTCCACGCGGGTGCAGACGGCCATCCACATGGGTCAGGTGGCGGAGCCGTACATCCCGCTGCGCGCCGAGCGGCACCTCGAGAAGGGCCGGGTCGTGATCTTCGGTGCCGGCATGGGCATGCCCTACTTCTCCACCGACACCACCGCCGCCCAGCGGGCGCTGGAGATCCGGGCGGACGTGTTGCTCATGGCAAAGGCCGTCGACGGTGTGTACTCCGATGATCCGCGGACGAACCCGGGTGCCGAGCTGTACGCCCGCATCGAGCACCGTGAGTGCCTGGAGCAGGGTCTCAAGGTCGCGGACGCCACAGCGTTCAGCCTCTGCATGGACAACAACATGCCGATCTTGGTCTTCAACATGCTCACCGAGGGCAATATCGCCCGCGCGGTGGCCGGTGAGCAGATCGGGACCCTGGTGAGCAGCCCGGCCTGACCCGGCCGCAGTAGGACCACGCACCCACCAGCCGACACGAACGAAAAGAGACGAAGATGATCGACGACACCCTGCTCGAGGCCGAGGAGAAGATGGAGAAGGCGATCGAGCACGTCCGCGACGAGCTCTCCGCCATCCGCACCGGTCGTGCGAATCCGGGCATGTTCAACCGGGTCATGTGCGAGTACTACGGAACGATGACACCTATCACCCAGATGGCGACCATCACGGTCCCGGAGCCCCGCATGCTCATCATCAAGCCGTACGAGATGTCGCAGATGGGCCCCATCGAGAACGCGATCCGTAACTCGGACCTCGGCGTCAACCCGACGAACGACGGCCAGGTGCTCCGCGTGACCGTCCCGCAGCTCACCGAGGAGCGCCGCAAGGACCTGGTCAAGCAGGCCAAGGCCAAGGCGGAGGACGGTCGCATCGCGCTTCGCGGGGTGCGCCGCAAGGCGATGGATGAGCTCAAGCGCATCGACAAGGACGGCGAGGCGGGCGAGGACGAGGTCAACGCCGCGGAGAAGGAGCTCGACAAGGTCACGCAGCGCTACGTGGCCGAGGTCGACGAGATCGTGAAGGGCAAGGAAGCCGAACTGATGGAGGTCTGACCCCTCCCGGGTTCTCCGCCAGCCGTTCAACCACCACAACAGTCGAGGAGTACGCCGTGGATGACGCTCCGTCCGGCCCGCCCGGGCCCACTGCCGCGGCCGCGGCGCCCCCGTCCCGCGCCGGCCGCGACCTGACCCGGGCGATCCCGGTGGGGATCGGGCTCGGTGCCCTCGTGATCGCCAGTATCGCGTTCAATCCGCGGGCGTGGTATCTGGTCGCGGGCGGAGCCGTGGCCATCGGGACGTGGGAGGTTTTCAAACGCCTCCGTCAGGCCCGGTTCACGCTGCCCCTTGTTCCACTGCTCCTCGGCGGTCAGGCGATGGTGTGGTCAGGTTTCCTGATCGGCGCGACCGGGGCCTTCGCGGCTTTCGCGGCCACGGCGGTGGTGGTGCTGGTCTGGCGGTTGCTCATGGGCGGCCTCGACATCGCTCCGAAGAACTATCTACGGGACGTCTCGGTCACGGTGTTCGTCCTGGTCTGGATCGCCGTGCCGGGATGCCTGGGCGCGATGCTCTCGGACGGTGAGTACGGCGCGCAACGTGTCATCGCGCTCATCCTGCTCGTGGTGTGCTCGGACGTCGGTGGCTATATCGCCGGCGTGCTGTTCGGAAAGCACCCGATGGCGCCCGCCATCAGTCCGAAGAAGTCCTGGGAGGGCTTCGCCGGTTCACTCATCCTCGCGATGGTCGGCGGTGCGCTGGTCGTGTGGCTGCTGTTCGACGACGACATCTGGAAGGGCATCCTCCTCGGCGTGCTCGCGGTGTTCACCGCGACCCTCGGCGATCTCGTGGAGTCCCAGGTCAAGCGCGACCTCGGGATCAAGGACATGGGGACGGTGTTGCCGGGTCACGGCGGGTTCATGGACCGCCTCGATTCCGTTCTGCCCAGCGCGGTGGTGGTCTGGATCGTCTTCACATTCGTCGTCCCGACATAGCGGACACTTCGGCCGGCCGGACTGTCGTTCCGCGCGGCCGGCCAGCGACATCAGCGGGATCGCGCCGAGAGCTTCCGGGCCTTGCGCGCCCGCATCCGGAGCTGCAGGATCCGGAACCCGGCGAACAGGGCCATGATCAATGCGCCGGCGATCGCGGCGAACAGGATCAGGACACCCAGCGGCAGGCTGAAATGCAGACCGAGGTACTGCACGTCCGTCGAGGTGGTGTTCTGTGCTATGAAGATCAGCAGGAGAATCGTGACCAACGCGCCCAGCACCAGACCGACCCACGCCGATCCGAGCCTGCCCGCCGCGCTGTCGGGCACGGCCTGAGGCGAGAGGCGATCGTGATCGGTCGCCTCCGGGGCCGACGGCGCGGGCACGTCGGCGGTTGCATTCTCGGCGGGCACCACGGCCGTCTCGGGGGACGACTCGGTGTTGCCGGCGTCGGCAGGGTCGTGTGAACGCGTGGTCATAGGTGAACTGTAAGCGTTCCCGGCGCTCGTGAGCACCGCCACTCGGTGTGTCGTCCGGCCTCGGTTCTGACACAATGGCCGCATCATGGCTGAACCACTTCCCCTCGTCTTCGATGCGCCCCGCCGCGGGCTGCCCCCTCGTCACTTCGCCGACCTCGACGCCGAGGGTCGGGCGGAGGCGATGGCGGAGTTGGAGGTCCCGGCGTTCCGCGCCAAGCAGCTGGCAAATCAGTACTTCGGTCGTCTCGAGGCGGACCCGCGGGAGATGACCGACCTCCCCGCCAGCCTGCGCGATCGGGTCGCGGACGAGCTGTTTCCGCCCCTGACGTCCTCACTGCGGCATATCACCACCGACGAGGGCACCACGCGTAAGACACTGTGGAAGCTCCACGACGGTTCGCTCGTGGAGAGTGTGCTGATGCGGTACCCGGATCGGGCGACGGTCTGCATCTCCAGCCAGGCCGGATGTGGCATGGCATGTCCGTTCTGCGCGACCGGGCAGGGCGGCCTCCAACGCAACCTGTCCGCGGCGGAGATCCTCGACCAGGTCCGGGTGGCCGCCCGGGCTATGCGCGACGGCGAGATCCCGGGCGGTCCCGGCCGCCTGTCGAACGTGGTCTTCATGGGGATGGGGGAGCCGCTGGCCAACTACAAGCGGGTGCTCACCGCGGTACGGGGTATCGTCTCGCCGCCTCCGTCGGGATTCGGGCTCTCCCAGCGCGCGGTCACGGTGTCGACGGTCGGCGTGGTTCCGGCCATCCACCGGCTCGCCGAGGAAGGCCTGCAGGTCACCCTCGCCGTGTCGCTGCATACTCCGGACGACGAGCTGCGCGACACGCTGGTGCCGGTCAACAACCGGTGGCCGGTCTCGGAGGTCATGGACGCCGCCCGCCACTACGCGGATGCGACCGGTCGTCGCGTATCGATCGAGTACGCGCTGATCCGTGACGTGAACGACCAGACATGGCGGGGCGAGATGCTCGGCCGTCTCCTCGCGCAGCGCCTGGGCGCGATGGCGCACGTGAACCTCATTCCCCTGAACCCGACCCCGGGGAGTGAGTGGGACGCCAGCCCCAGGCATCAGCAGGATGCGTTCGTCGAGGCGGTTCGTGCAGCGGGCGTGTCCTGCACCGTCCGTGACACACGGGGGCAGGAGATCGCGGCCGCCTGCGGCCAGCTCGCCGCAGAGGAGTGACACGCCGCCGCCTCAGCGACCAGAACAAGGGCCGCCCCGCTTCGAGCGGGGCGGCCCTCGTCAGCCGGGTGTGGTTCCGGAATCAGTTGGTGCCGGAGGCGGCGATGGCGCCGGTGGCCACACCGCCGGCCACGGCGTAGTGGTCCGAGGGGACCGAGAAGACCTTGTGCGACTTGGCGTAGGTGTCCTTCTTGGGGCGCAGCGAGAGGATCATCCAGATCAGCAGGAACGCGGCGATCGCGACCAGCCAGATGTTCTCGACGTTGCCGATGTGGTTGCCGAAGAGCATGCCGAGCAGGAACAGGACGAAGAAGCCTCCCACCGCCCAGCCGACCTTCGCGCTGTGCTTGTGCCAGCCCCACTCGACCGACGGCTCGTCGAGCGAGCTGACCCCGTCCACGACGACCTCTGCACTGGTGTGTCCGTCCGCGCTCATGCTCCCCGGTTCTCCTCACGGCTCGCTGGCAGCCCCGCGGGCCGCCGACATCGGACCCAGTTTGTCACACCGGGTCGGGCGGCCGACGGGTAACCCGCCCGTGTCGCCCCACACACCTGGTGCCGCGATGCGGCACCAGGCACCGATGATGTGGACAATGGCAGGGTGACCACGCGTGTTCTCGTCCTCGGCAGTACCGGATCGATCGGTACCCAGGCCCTCGAGGTGACCTCTGAGTCCGGCCCCGACCGCTTCCTGGTGGTGGGTCTTGCCGCGGGCGGTGGCCGCGTGGACCTGCTCTCCGACCAGATCCGCAGTACCGGGGCCGAGGCCGTCGCGGTGTCGGATCCGATCGCCGCGGAGAAGGTCCGGGCACAGTTCCCCGAGGTCAGGGTGCTCGACGGCCCGGAGGCCGCCACAAGGCTCGTCCGTGAGGTCGAGGCCGATGTCGTCCTCAACGGGATCGACGGGTCGATCGGTCTCGGGCCGACCCTCGCCGCACTGGACACCGGCGCCCGGCTGGCGCTCGCGAACAAGGAGTCGCTCGTCGCCGGCGGGGCGCTCGTGACGGGCAGGGCCGCGCCCGGGCAGCTCGTCCCGGTCGATTCGGAGCACTCGGCGATGGCCCAGTGCCTACGTGCCGGC
Source organism: Dietzia sp. NPDC055343 (assembly GCF_053645265.1). Taxonomy (NCBI): domain Bacteria; kingdom Bacillati; phylum Actinomycetota; class Actinomycetes; order Mycobacteriales; family Dietziaceae; genus Dietzia; species Dietzia sp. NPDC055343. Next base: position 58,173 of record NZ_JBSHMJ010000009.1, read on the forward strand.
ACATCCGACGAGGTGGCTTCGCTCGTGCTCACCGCATCGGGTGGCCCGTTCCGTGGCCGGAGTCGTGCGGAACTAGCGGACGTGACAGCGGCGCAGGCCCTCCGGCACCCCACCTGGGAGATGGGCCGGATGATCACGCTGAACTCAGCGACCCTGGTCAACAAGTCCCTCGAACTGATCGAGGCGCACCTGCTGTTCGGGGTGCCGTATGACCGGATCGACGTGACGGTCCATCCCCAGTCGGTGGTGCATTCGGCGGTGACCTTCGTCGACGGCGCGACAGTGGCCAAAGCATCGCCGCCGTCGATGAAATTGCCTATCGCGTTGGCGTTGGGCTGGCCGACGCGGATCGCGGGGGTGTCGACGCCCCTGGACTTCTCGCGGTCGCACACCTGGACGTTCGAGCCCGTCGACGAGGTGACGTTCCCGGCGATCTCCGTGGCGCGTGCCGCAGGGGCGGCGGGCGGGTTGCGCACGGCTGTCTTCAACGCCGCCAACGAGGAGGCCGCGCCGGCCTTCCTCGACGGGCGTATCCGTTTCACCGAGATCGTCGACGTGGTCGCAGCGACGGTCGAGGCGGCGGACGAGTGGTCCGCCGACCCCCGGGATCTGGACGATGTCGTGGCTGCTGAATCGTGGGCGCGCCGTCACGCGGCCGCGCTCGTGACCGGGCTGGAGGGCTGAGTCGTGTTGGTCGTGGGGATCATCCTGTTCGCCTTCGGGATCATGTTGTCGATCGTGCTGCACGAGTTCGGCCATATGAAGGTCGCGCAGTGGTCGGGGATGAAGGTCCGCAGGTTCTTCGTCGGTTTCGGCCCGACCGTCTGGTCGACCAACCGTGGTGGGATCGAGTACGGGCTCAAGGCCGTCCCGCTCGGCGGGTTCTGCGACATCGCGGGAATGACGGCGTACGACGAGTTGTCTCCCGAGGACGAGCCCCGGGCGATGTGGCGGCAGGCGTGGTGGAAGCGCGTGGCGGTGTTGTTGGCCGGGCCGGCCATGAACATCCTCCTGGCGGTCGCGCTGTTCTACGGCGTGGCCCTCGGGTGGGGTCTGGTGAACCGGGATGTGCAGCCGATCCCGACCGATCGGGTGGCGGCGGTCGTGGGGGACACCTGCGCGGCCGGGCAGGCGGGGGAGCCTGCGTGTGGACCGGGGCTGGGCCCCGCCGGCGCGGCGGGGATCCTCCCCGGCGACCGGATCATCGCGGTCGACGGTGTGCCGGTATCGAGTTGGGCCGATCTGTCGGAGGAGATCGCGGGGCTACCCGGCGAGACCGTGCCGGTGGTCGTGGCCAGGGGCGGTGAGGAGACGACGACGACGGCGACGTTGACCTCGTCCACCGTCGACGGGCAGGAGCGCGGTGCGCTCGGTGTGCGGCTCTCGGATGAGGGGATCCCGCAGGAGATCCTGGACGATCCCGCCTATCAGACGGTCAACACCTATGACGTGTGGAGCGCGGTCCCGGCGACGATCGCGTTCACCGGGGACATGGTCGACGCGACCGTGCAGGGGCTCATCTCGTTCCCGTCCAAGATCCCGGCTGTGGCGGCGTCGATCTTCGGGGCCGAGCGGGCCGAGGATTCGCCGGTCTCGGTCGTCGGCGCGAGCCATATCGGCGGGCAGGCGGCCGAGCAGGGCGCGTGGTGGCTGTTCGTGCTGTTCCTGGCCGGGCTCAACCTGTTCCTCGGCGCCTTCAACCTGGTCCCGCTCACCCCGTTCGACGGCGGCCACGTCGCGGTCGTGTTCTACGAGAAGATCCGGGATGCCCTGCGCCGCCTCCGCGGCCTGGCCCCGGGCGGGCCGGCCGACTACGAGAAGCTGGCCCCGGTCACCATGACCGTGTTCGTGCTGTTGATCGGCGTGTCCGCGATCGTCATCACCGCTGATTTCGTCAACCCCATCCTGCTGACCGGGTGATCCCGGCGACTCCTGCTCGCACGCGGTGGCCCCGACCCGGATAATGGCGGGCGGGACTCATCAGCATCCGGCTGCCAAGCCCCTAAGGAAGGCCCTTCACGTGAACGACTCGTCCTCCATCCCCGTCGGTCTGGGAATGCCCGACGCGCCGCTGCCCGCCCTGGCGCCGCGTCGGAAGACCCGTCAGCTGTTCGTGGGACAGGTGGGTGTGGGCAGCGACCACCCGATCTCGGTCCAGTCCATGACCACCACCAAGACCCACGACGTGAACTCGACGCTCCAGCAGATCGCCGAGCTCACGGCGTCGGGCTGCGACATCGTCCGGGTGGCGTGTCCTCGGCAGGAGGACGCGGACGCGCTGGCGACCATCGCCCGCAAGTCCCCGATCCCGGTGATCGCGGATATCCACTTCCAGCCGAAGTACATCTTCGCGGCGATCGATGCCGGGTGTGCGGCCGTGCGCGTCAACCCGGGCAACATCAAGGAGTTCGACGGGCGGGTCAAGGAGGTCGCCAAGGCGGCCGGGGACGCCGGGATCCCCATCCGGATCGGCGTTAACGCCGGTTCTCTTGATCCGCGTCTGCTGGCCAAGTACGGCAAGGCCACCCCCGAGGCACTGGTCGAGTCCGCGGTCTGGGAGGCCTCACTGTTCGAGGAGCACGGGTTCGGTGACATCAAGATCTCGGTCAAGCACAACGACCCGGTGATCATGGTGGAGGCCTACCGTCAGCTCGCGGCCCGGACCGACTACCCACTGCACCTGGGCGTGACCGAGGCCGGCCCGGCGTTCCAGGGCACCATCAAGTCGTCCGTGGCGTTCGGGGCACTGCTCTCCGAGGGCATCGGCGATACCATCCGTGTCTCCCTCTCCGCACCTCCGGCCGAAGAGATCAAGGTCGGCACGCAGATTCTTCAGTCGCTCAACCTGCGACCCCGCAAGCTCGAGATCGTCTCCTGCCCGTCGTGTGGGCGCGCGCAGGTGGACGTCTACAAGCTCGCCGATGAGGTCACGGCCGGCCTCGAGGGCATGAGCGTCCCGCTGCGCGTCGCCGTGATGGGCTGCGTCGTCAACGGCCCGGGCGAGGCCCGTGAGGCGGATCTCGGCGTGGCATCCGGAAACGGCAAGGGGCAGATCTTCGTCAAGGGTGAGGTCATCAAGACCGTCCCCGAGGCGATGATCGTCGAGACGTTGATCGAGGAGGCCATGCGGATCGCCGAGGAGATGGGCGAGCCCGTCGGAGAGGCCGCGGAGGGCCAGGGCCCCCAGGTCAAGGTCACGCGATAGGCCGTGACCGACACGGTTGCCCCACCTTCCGGGGTCGGTGACTGCCGGGAGGTCGGACCCGGAGAGTCCGCCGCGGTCTCGCGCGTACTCGCCGCCGATCCCTACGTGTCTGCTCCGGCCGCCGAGAAGTTCATGCTCTCGCGCGTCGCCGGGGGAGCGGACGGTCGCTTCCTCACCCGTGGCGGGCCGGAACGATCGCTGGTGTTCGTGGGCAACTCTGTTCTCCCGATCACCGGGGCCGCCGAAGATCACGCGGCGCTCGGCCGCGCCGTGGTCGACATGGGTTTCGGACCGATGTCGGTACACGGCCGTCGGGACCAGGTCGCGCTCCTGTGGCCGTCGCTGCGATGTGGCTGGGGCCCCGCCCGAGAGCACCGGACGGCGCAGTTCCTGATGAGGCTGGGGTCACCGGTCGATCCGGCCCTGGTCCTGGACGGGATCCGACCCGCCACGTTGCAGGAGTTCGACCCGGTACTCGCGGCCGCCGCGGACATGTATCGGGAGGAGTTGCTGGCCGACCCGTTCGCCGTGGGCGCCGGCGCTCCTTTCCGGCGGCGCGTGGCGCGGTCAGTGGCGCGCGGCAGAACCTGGGTCGGTGTCGACCGGGGCCGGGTGTACTTCAAGGCCGACGTCGCCGCGGTCTCCCCGCGCGTGGCGCAGATCCAGGGAGTGTGGGTCGAGCCGGCGCTCCGGGCAACAGGGCTCGGCGCCGGTGGCACGGCCGCCGTCTGTAGCGCCCTCCAGTCCCGCGGGCTGACCCCGTCGCTGGTGGTCAACGGCTCCAACGCGCCCGCGCGAGCGGCGTACCGTCGGGTCGGGATGGTCGACGTGGTCGACTACGCGACGATCCTCCTGTGAGGGGTGGGCCGCACGATCCGGGCCTTCGGCGGTCCCGGGGTGTTGTGGGACAATCGAGTCGAACCGTCAACCCGTCGACGCCGAGTGGTCTTCGAGCAGTGATCACGCAGCCCCGGATGTCGACATCGAAAGGTGCCACCGCCGATGACCGCGCCCGAGACCGATCGCGCCACTCCGGAACACGACGCGGGGGCAGCTGCCGGTGACCCGCGATTCCGGTCGGATGCCGCAGCGGACCGGGTGATGCGGCGCCTGCTGCGCGTCGACGGACTCGATTCGTCCGCCAGCACGGGCGCCCACCGTGCGTTCCGGACGTCGGTGCTCGTCTCCGCCGTGAGGTGTCTGATCACCTACCTGTTGATCCCGATCCTCGTCCCGCTGCTCAGCCTCTCCGGTTGGGTCGCGGCGCCGATCGGGATCGTGTTGTGCGTGATCGCGGTCGTCAACGGCGTCGTGAGTGTGCGCCGCTTCTGGATGGCGGACCACCCTCGCCGCTGGGTGTACACGGGCTTCATGGCCGTCGTGTTCGTCATCCTCGGGGTGGCGATGGTCTCCGAGCTCCACCGGATGGGGGTGATGTGATGGAGTCGCACGAGAACCCGGACACCGAGGTCGAGCCCCGGAGCGGGCAGCAGCCGGCGGGTAGCTCGCGGGGCGAGGTGATCTCGATGGTCCTGTTCGGACTGATGGTGATCATCGCCTCGGTGTGCTTCGTGATCTGGTGACCCCACTCGCGTCCGGCCGTGTCCGTCCGGTCACGACCGGATGCCGCTGGTTCCGGGTCTCGTCGCAGGAGGGCGTGCGGCCGGGTCCCGGGAACGCGCCTATCCTTGGGGCATGACCGCCTCGACCCGTCCGCCCCTCGTCCCCGGCACGCCGACCCCGATTCGCACCGTGCCCGAGTCCATCCCGCGCCCGGAGTACGCGTGGCGAGACCGGGTCGACGAGGCGAACGGCGAGGCGTGGGTGCAGCCGCCCGAGGTGATCGAGGCCATGCGGGTGGCCAGCAGGCTCGCCGCGGACGCGCTGGTGCTCGCCGGCGAGGCCGTCGCCCCCGGGACCACCACCGACGAGGTCGATCGCGTGGTGCACGAGTTCCTGTGCGACAACGGTGCCTACCCGTCGACTCTCGGTTACAAGGCGTTCCCCAAGTCGTCCTGCGTCTCGCTCAACGAGGTGATCTGTCACGGTATCCCGGACAGCACGGTCATCGAGGACGGCGACATCGTGAACGTCGACGTCACCGCCTTCATCCACGGCGTGCACGGCGACACCAACGCCACGTTCTTCGCCGGTGAGCCCCGCGAGGAGATCCGACTCCTCGTGGAGCGGACCCGCGAGGCGATGAACCGGGGGATCAAGGCCATCCGGCCGGGCCGTGAGGTCAACGTGATCGGTCGCGTCATCGAGTCGTACGCCCGGCGATTCGATTACACGGTCGTGCGGGAGTTCACCGGCCACGGGGTCGGCCCCACCTTCCATAACGGTCTCGTCGTTCTCCACTACGACGACCCGAGTCGGACCGAGGTCCTCGAGCCGGGGATGACATTGACCGTGGAGCCGATGATCTCGCTCGGTGGTCCGGGCTTCGACGTCTGGGACGATGACTGGACCGTGACGACCGCGGACAAGGCCTGGACCGCGCAGTTCGAGCACACCGTCGTGGTGACCGAGGACGGGTACGAGATCCTGACGCTGCCCTCCGCACGCTGAGGTCCCGCTCGTCGCACGGCCCTCGAGGAGGCCCGAAATTCGATTTGGACGTATGTCCCACTAAGTCCTCCCGCCAGTGGACAACAGGGTGCATACTGTCCACCATGATCGACACCCCCAGCGGACCCGTGGACCAGATCGACCTCCTCGTCCTGGGAGCCGGCTTCGGCGGCATCGCGATGGCTGACAGGCTGCTCGGCGACGGCCGTGGCCGGGACTTCCTCGTGCTGGAAAGGGCCGAGGAGGTCGGCGGAACCTGGCGCGACAACACGTACCCCGGCTGTGCCTGCGACGTGCCCACGGCCTTGTACTCGTTGTCCCGCCACGCCCATCCGGGCTGGTCGCACTCATTCGGGCGGCAGCCGGAGATCTTCGCGTACCTGAAGTCCGTGGCGGACCGGATCGGACTGCGGGACCGCCTCGTGACCTCGTGTGAGGTGGAATCGGCGAAATGGGATGCCGAGAGTTCCCAGTGGGTCGTAGACACGAGCAGGGGGCGGATCCGTGCACGCCATCTCATCGCGGCCACCGGAGCGCTCTCCGCACCCTCCGTTCCGAATCTCCCCGGGCTCGAGGACTTCGAGGGAGAGGTCTTCCACTCCGCGCAGTGGCGCCATGACCTCCCGCTCGAGGGCAAACGAGTGGCGGTGGTGGGCACGGGGGCATCCGCGGTCCAGTTCGTCCCGGAGATCGCACCGACCACCAGACACCTGACCGTGTTCCAACGGACGCCGGGCTGGGTCCTCCCGCGGCTCGACCGGAGCATCTCCGAGTCCCGGCGGCGGTGGTATTCGCGGATCCCGCTGCTGCAGCGGATCGTGCGTGGGCGCATCTACCTCGGGCGCGAGTTGTACGTGGTCGTCTTCACCCGTGCGCAGTTCCTCCTCCGGTTCTACGAGATGTTCGCGCGCTTCTACCTGTTCCTCCATGTGCGGGACCGGAAGATGCGTAAGGCACTCACCCCGGACTTCTCGATCGGATGCAAGCGGATCCTGCTGACCAGCAGGTGGCTGCCCGCCCTGACCCGGCCGGATGTCACGCTCGTACCCGACGCGGCGTCTGCGGTCACGCCGACCGGGCTGGTATCCGGCGACGGAACCGAGATCCCCGCCGACGTGATCATCTTCGGCACCGGTTTCCAGCCGTCCGAGCCGCCCATCTCGCGGGTCGTCACCGGCTCGGACGGTCGTACTCTGGCCGAGCACTGGGGCGGCAGTCCGCGCGCACACAACGGTGTCACGGTCGCCGGCTTCCCGAATCTGTTCCTGATGTACGGGCCCAACACGAACCTCGGGCACTCGTCGATCGTGTACATGCTCGAGTCCCAGGCCGAGCACATCGGCACGCTGCTCGACCTGTCGGACCGGGCGCGCCACAAGACCATCGAGGTCCGCGGAGACGTGCAGTCCGAGTACGCCGACCGTATGGACCGGGAGCTCGCCAAGACCGTGTGGAACGAGGGGGGCTGCTCCAGCTGGTACTTCGACTCCAGCGGACGCAACTCACTGCAGTGGCCGAGCTTCACGTTCCGCTATCGCGAGCAGTTGAGGAACCTCGACCCGTCCGACTTCGTCGTGGGCTGACCCGGGCCGCGGCGGCGTTGGCCGCGGGCAATGGCGAGGGCCGGCACACCAGACGGCGTGCCGGCCCTTCGGGCTGCGTCAGAAGCCGCGGTCGGGGAAGTCGAGGCCGAGGAGCGCGTTCTCGACGACCTCGGCCATCGCGGGGTGGATCCAGTACTGGCGGCGGGCCATGTCGGGCACGGTCAGCCCGAACTCCATGCCCTGGATGAGGATCTGGATCAGGGACGGTGCGTGGGCACCCATGATGTGGGCACCCAGCAGGTGGCCGGTTGACCGATCGGCGATGAGCTTGCAGCAGCCGACCGAGTCCTCCATCGCCCAGCCGTAGGCCACGTCGCCGTAATCCTGGGTCTTGACCGTGATGTCGTGGCCGGCCGCACGCGCCTCGTCCTCGGTCATGCCGACCGACGCGATCTGCGGCCACGTGAACACGGCGTACGGGACGTTCGTGTGATGGAACGGCTGCAGGTCGTCGGGGTGATGCAGGTTGTGTCCGAGCACACGCTGCTCGTGGTTGGCGACGTGCTTGAGCTGGAACGGCGAACTCACGTCGCCCAGGGCCCACACGCCCTCGGCGGAGGTGCGACCGAACTCATCCACCTGAACGCGGTCGCCGTCCATGGCGATCCCGGCGGAGTCGAGCCCCAACAGGTCTCCGTTGGGGGTGCGGCCGGTGGCGACCAGCAGCGAGTCCGCCGCGCAGGTCGAGCCGTCCTCGAACGTGATCTCCACGCCCCTGTTGTCCTCACCGGTGGCGGTCATGGTGGTGATGTGCTGCCCGAGCCGGACGTCCCAGTGGCCGCGCGCACTCTCGGTGAACCGTTCGGCGAGCTCGCGGTCGAGGTGCTTGAGAAGTACGTCCGAGCGGCCGATGACGGTGACCTCCACTCCCAGCGACGAGAACACGTGGGCGAACTCGCACGCGATGAACCCCGAGCCCTGGATGACCATCGACCGCGGCAGCTCGGGGATCCGCATCACGTCGTCACTGGTGTGGTAGGCCACGCCCGACGCCGTGACGATCTCGGGGATCGACGGCCGCGCGCCGGCGGCGATCACGACCTCATCGGCGGTGATGATCTCGCCGGTGCCGGTGTCGATGGTGCGAGGTCCCACGAAGGTCGCGTGACCGTCGTAGACCGTGACGTTCTCGCACCGGTGTCGCCGGTAGTCCTCGCCACTCGAGGCGATGGGGTCGATACGCCGGTCGAACACCCGGGAGACCATGTCCTGCCAGCGCACCCCGTCCAACGTCGCGTCGACGCCGTAGGTCCCTGCGTGCGCGACGGAGGTCGCGGTGTCCGCCGCGTAGACGAACATCTTGGTCGGGATGCAGCCCACGTTGAGGCAGGTGCCGCCGAACGACCCCTTCTCACAGATCGCGACGGATTTGTCGGCGAAGGACTCGTCGATCAACGAGTTGCCGCTGCCCGTGCCGATCACGATGAGGTCGAAGTGGCGCGAGGGGGTCTGCGTCATGGGGGTCAGAACTCCTTGGTGGGTGAGGACAGGGTGTGGTCCAGCCAGGTCCCCAGGCGGTCGAAGACCACCTCGAGAACGTCGGGCCGGGAGAGGAAGACATCGTGCCGCGCTCCCTCGACGGGCACCTCGGTGACCTCGGCGGACACCCGGTCGGCGAAACGCTCCATCGAGCGCACGTCGAGGATGAGATCGGTGTCCACGTCGACACGCGCGCCGCGCCTGCCGACCGACGAGGCCGTGGACCGGAGCAGGAGGACCGGCAGCGGCAGGTCGAGGCCGCGCTGCAGACGCCGTTGGGCCCGTCGGACGGCGGCCAGCCATCCTGCACGTACGCCAACCCCACCCGGGGGCTTGAGCGTGACGTCGTAGTGGAAGTCCCCGTCGTGCTCCGCGTGCGTGCTCGTGACGTAGAGGTCCGAGGACGGCAGGGGGAGCCGGTAGTAGGGGCGCACCGAGGCGATCGTCCGGATGACCGGGTCGAGGATCCTTCGAGTCCGGTCCGGGACATCGAGTTGGAACCAGGGCGAGTTCAGGATCAGTCCCACGACGGGGTCGAGCCGACCGCCGTCACGCCGGCGGGCGAGCCACAGGGGAACGACCAGGCCGCCCGTGGAATGTGCGGCGACGACGACAGGGAGTCCGGGTTGTTCGGAGGCGATCACCGCGAGTGACTGATCGAGCTCGTCGTCGTATCTGTCCAGGTCGGTGATGAAATGCGGCGTCAGCCCCTCCCGCCTCGAGCGGCCGCACTTGCGCAGGTCGACACCGTAGGTGGCGATGCCCCGCGCGGCGAGGAACTCCGCCAGGTGCGTGTGGAAGAAGTAGTCCGACAACCCGTGGACCACGAGTACGACCGCGACCGGATCCGCAGGTGCCTCCTCGTGCCGGACCAGCGTGGCAGAGATCGGCCCCTCGCCGTCCGGGTCCATCCCCAGCGGCAGTTCACGACGTCGGTAGGCCGGGCCGAGAAGGTCGGGGGTCCACTCGGCGGCGGATCCGGAGCGCCCGGCGGGATCAGAAGCGGAACTGGACACGGCGACCACCCTAGTCCGGTATGGCGGGCCCCCGGACCGGTGTGCCCTGCCGGTCGGGCCGTGAGTAGTCTTGTAGCCCTCAGGTCGCGGGCTCCCGCCGGGGTCCGCGACGACTGGAAATTCGGGTCCACGACCAACGAGCGAGGGTAGCCGGTGACTGCAGACCAGGTGGCAAAGCACGGAACGACGGATGTGGCGCTCATCGGCGCCGGCACCATGAGCGCAACGCTCGGTGCCCTGCTGCGTCGACTCCAGCCGGACTGGGACATCCAGATCTACGAGCGGCTCGAGGGGCCCGCGTTGGAGTCCTCCGACGCCTGGAACAACGCCGGTACCGGACACTCCGCGCTGTGCGAGCTCAACTACTCGCCGAAGACCGCCAGCGGGGACGTCGACATCACCAAGGCCGTGAGCGTCAACGAGAAGTTCCAGGTCTCCCGGCAGTTCTGGTCGTACGCGGTGGAGAACACCCTGCTCGGTGATCCGACCGAGTGGATCCGGCCCGTGCCGCACATGAGTTTCGTGACCGGCCGGGACGGTCAGGACTACCTGCGCAAGCGCTACGACAAGCTCGCCGGGCACCCGCTGTTCCCGGGCATGGAGCACACCACCGACTTCGGCGAACTCGAGCGACTCGTCCCGCTGATGGCTCGCGGTCGTTCGCCCGAGCAGCCCTTCGCACTGAGCCATTTCGCGGGAGGCACCGACGTCAACTTCGGCGCCCTCACCCGCCAGTTGGTCAAGTACCTCACCCGAACCGGGACCGAGGTCCACTACCAGAACCAGGTCAAGGATCTGGAGCGCAACACCGACGGGACCTGGCGCCTCACCGTGGCCAACCGCCACACCGGTGACGAGCGCACGGTCGACGCGAAGTTCGTCTTCGTCGGGGCCGGCGGCGGCGCCCTGCACCTGCTGCAGAAGTCGGGCATTCCCGAGATCAAGGGGATCGGTGGCTTCCCCGTGGGCGGCCAGTGGCTGCGCTGCACCAACCCCGAACTCGTCGAGCAGCACCAGGCCAAGGTCTACAGCCAGGCCTCCGTGGGCGCACCGCCGATGTCGGTCCCGCACCTGGACACCCGTGTCATCGACGGCAAGAAGGGCCTGCTGTTCGGCCCCTTCGCCGGCTGGACCCCGAAGTTCCTCAAGATGGGCAGCTTCATGGATCTGCCGAGCAGCGTCCGAGCCGGCAACCTGCTGCCCATGGCGAACATCGGCCTCACCGAGATGGGTCTCGTCAAGTACCTCGTCACCGAGCTCGCCAAGAACCACGGCGCCCGTGTCGACACCCTGCGCGACTTCGTGCCCTCGGCCCAGGACGGCGAGTGGGAGAAGGTCGTCGCCGGACAGCGCGTCCAGGTCATCAAGCCCAAGCCCGGTGGTCGGGGCGGCACCCTGGAGTTCGGCACCGCCGTGGTCAACGCCGCGGACGGGTCGATCGCCGGCCTGCTGGGCGCGTCGCCCGGCGCCTCGACCGCCGTGGACGCGATGGTCGACGTGCTCCGTCGCTGCTTCCCGACCCGTTTCGCGGAGTGGACACATGCGCTGGAGGAGATGATCCCCTCGCTCGGTCGCGACCTGGCCGCGGATCCCACGCTGTTCACCGAACAATTCGAGCGCTCCACCCGCACGCTGAAGCTCGACCAGAAGGTCTGACACCCAGCACCGCCCGCGGGGCGCCGCCACGCCACATCCCCCGACCTGCGTCCGCGCGAGGTCGGGGGATGTCTGTCATCACGGACACGGCGGCCCAGGGCGGGGAACGCGATCAGGGGCCGATAGGATCGACCGCATGATCCGGCCCGTGAACCCGTACCCCGTCGGCCTGGAGCTGGAGGGCCGTCGAGTCGTGGTGATCGGCGGTGGATCCGTGGCCCAGAGGCGCATCCCCGTCCTGCTCGAGTCCGGGGCCGCCGTCCACCTGGTGAGTCCGGAGATCACCCCCACGCTGCAGGGACTGGTCGATGCCGGCCGCATCTGGTGGCAGTCCAGGGAGTACCGGAGCGGGGACCTCGAAGGCGCCTGGTACGTGGTCGCGGCCACCAAGGACTCGCTCGTGAACGCCCGGGTCGCCGCCGAGGCAGAGCAGCTGCGTACGTTCTGCGTCCGCTCGGACGCGGTGAGCTCCGGGACCGCGGTCACCCCGGCAGTCGTCCGTCGCGGCCAGATGCTGGTCTCGGTTCTCACCGGGGACCGGGCACGGACCGCGGAGGCGCGGGACGTGGTGGCGCGCGCCCTGAGCGAGGCGGCTGCGGAGTCGCCCGAACTCGACGAGACGCTGCGCGGGACCGTGGCGCTGGTCGGCGGCGGGCCCGGCGCGGACGACCTCATGACCATCCGCGGCCGTCGGCTGCTGGCGCAGGCCGACGTCGTGGTGGCCGACCGGCTCGCGCCCCAGCGTCCGCTCGCCGAACTCCGGCCCGACGTGGAGGTCGTCGATGCGGCGAAGATCCCCTACGGCCGTTCCATGGCGCAGGAGGCCATCAACCAGGTGCTGGTGGAGCGGGCACGCGAGGGCAAGTTCGTCGTGCGACTCAAGGGCGGCGACTCGTTTCTCTACGGCCGTGGTTATGAGGAGGCCCAGGCGTGCGCGGAGGCGGGGATCCCGTGCTCGGTGGTGCCCGGGGTCTCCAGTGCGCTGTCCGTGCCGGCGCTGGCGGGGATCCCGGTGACCAACCGGGGGATGACGCACGAGGCGACGATCGTCTCCGGGCACCTCCCGCCCGGGCACGCCGACTCGCTCGTGGACTGGCAGGCGCTCGCGCGCATGCGCGGAACGCTGGTGATACTGATGGGCGTCAAGAACACGCCGGCGATCGCCGAGGCGCTCGTGGCCGGCGGCAGGGACGCGAACACCCCGGCTGCCGTGGTCATGGACGGCAGCCTCGAAGGTCAGGCGACACACCGGTGCACTCTCGGAACGCTCACGGCGGTGCTGGCGGAGAAGGACGTCCGCCCGCCGGCCATCGTGGTGGTGGGCGAGGTGGCCGGGCTCCCGCAGGTGCTGTCCGAATCCTGAGGGGCGGACCGCAGCCGCCCGACTCGGGCGTCATGGGGCCGTGAGCGCCCGTAAGAAGGTCGGTTTCCTGTCCTTCGACGATGTCACCACGGTTGGGCGACCGTCGGGGGGCCGGCCCCACCGAGCGGCGCCGGTGTCGTCGTCGTCCTTCTTCCTCAGGGTTCCGTGACCAGGGTCAGGACGGTGTCCGAGGTCCGTTCGATCGCGTGCCCGGCACGGCGGGCGACCCGCAGCAGCGAACCGAGATCCGACAGTTCGGCGCGCGAGGTCGCGAGCGTCCGCGCCAACAGCCCCTTGTGGTGCTTGGAGAAATGCGAGACGACCTTGCGGGTGCCGTCCGGGTACTCGGTGACCACATCCACGGTCACCGCGCCGGGCACCGGGCCCAGCTGGTGGTAGCCACCGGATCGTAGGTCGAGTACGAGCTCCTCCGCCCACTCCGCGACCGCGTCGGTGAGGGCGGTGCGCCACGTCGCCCGGAGCGTCCCCAACCCGGGCAGCTGGGTGCCCGCCGACAGCCGGTAGTGGGGGATGGGGTCCGCGGCGGCCACCAGTCCGAACAGCGCCGAACCGATCCACAGGCGCGCCTCGGCGCGCGCCCGGGTGACCTTGGTGAACGAGGCCTGGTCGAGGGCGTCGTACAGCACCCCCGTATATCGGCTCAGCGCCGGAGCGGTGGGAGATGTCCACAGCTCGGCGTCCAGCGTCACCTCGCCGGCCAGGGCGTCGCTCAGACCGAGCACGCGCTGGGCCTCGCCTGGATCGTCCGTGCATACCGCGACCAGTGCATCCGCGACCGTGCGACGGGTCGCGGTCAGTGACGGCAGGGACAGTCCGGCCAGGTCCAGGGGGGCCCCGGAGCCGCCGACGGACTTGGTCTCGGAGGGCGAGAGGAGGATGCGCACCCGCCAGAGGCTACCGTCGGGCCGGGCGCGCGCCGCGGGGCGGCTACGCTTGACCACCGTGATCACGCGTCTGTCCCACCTTTTCCTGCGCACGCTCCGCGACGACCCGTCCGACGCCGAGGTGCTGAGCCACAAACTGCTGGTGCGCGCCGGCTATGTCCGCCGTGTCGCGCCCGGCGTGTACTCGTGGCTCCCGCTCGGCCTGCGCACGCTCCGCCGCATCGAACAGGTGGTGCGCGAGGAGATGAACGTCTTCGGCGCGCAGGAGATCAGCCTGCCCGCGCTGCTGCCGCGTGAGCCGTACGAGACCACCGGCCGGTGGACCGAGTACGGCCCGGCGTTGTTCCGGCTCAAGGACCGCAAGGGCAACGACATGATGCTCGGCCCCACCCACGAGGAGCTCTTCACGCTCACCGTCCAGGGCGAGTACTCCTCGTACAAGGACCTGCCCGTCACGCTGTACCAGATCCAGACCAAGTACCGCGATGAGGAGCGGCCGCGGGCGGGCATCCTCCGTGGGCGCGAGTTCGTCATGAAGGATTCGTACTCCTTCGACGTCGACGACGCCGGTCTCGAACGGTCCTACCAGTCGCACCGCGACGCGTACCAGCGCATCTTCGACCGGCTCGGCATCGAGTACGTGATCTGCGCGGCGACCTCCGGGGCCATGGGCGGCTCCGCGTCCGAGGAGTTCCTCGCCGTATCCGCCGCGGGTGAGGACACCTTCGTCCGGTCGACCGACGGCGAGTACGCGGCCAATGTCGAGGCCGTCGAGACCCCGGCGCCCGCGGCGCTTCCGTTCGACGGTCTCCCCGAGGCCGTCGTGCACCCCACGCCGGACACCCCCACGATCGAGACCCTCGTCGCGTGGGCCAACGGTGCCGACCTCGGACGGGACATCTCCGCGGCGGACACGCTCAAGAACGTCATGCTCAAGGTCCGTGAGCCGGGCAAGGACTGGGAGTTGCTCGGTGTGGGTGTCCCGGGCGACCGCGAGGTCGACATGAAACGCATCGAGGCCGCGCTCGAGCCGGCCGAGGTCGCGGTGCTCGAGGAGGCGGATTTCACCGCCAACCCGTTCCTGGTCAAGGGTTACATCGGTCCCCGGGGCCTGCTGGCGAACGAGGTCCGCTACCTCGTGGACCCGCGGGTCGCGGAGGGCACGTCGTGGATCACCGGGGCGGATGTGGCGGGAAAACACTACGTCGGACTGGTCTGCGGCCGTGACTTCACGCCCGAGGGCACGATCGAGGCGGCCGACGTCCGCGAGGGAGACCCCGCCCCCGGTGGCCACGGAACCCTGACGCTCGCCCGTGGCATCGAGATCGGCCACATCTTCCAGCTCGGCCGCAAGTACACCGATGCCTTCGGGTTCGACGTTCTCGGAGAGAACGGCAAGCCCGCCCGCGTGACGATGGGCTCCTACGGAATCGGTGTCTCTCGTCTCGTCGCGGTGCTGGCGGAGCAGTTCGCCGACGAGAAGGGTCTGGTGTGGCCCGCCGAGGCCGCTCCCGCGGACGTGCACGTGGTGATCGCGAACAAGGACGAGGCGGCGATCAGCGGCGCGGGCACCCTCGTGGAGGCGTTCGACAGGGCCGGGCTGGAGATCCTCTTCGACGACCGCAAGGCGTCGCCCGGGGTGAAGTTCAAGGACGCCGAACTGATCGGCGTGCCGTGGGTCGTCGTGGTGGGGCGCGGTTGGTCCGAGGGCACGGTGGAGCTGCGTGAGCGGGCCACCGGCGAGGTCACCCAGATCGCCGTCGACGGGGCCGCCGAGGAGATCATCCGCCTCGTCCGCGCCGAGCGCTGATCAGGTAGCTGGCGGGAACCCGGGCAGCGCCTCGAACGGCGCTCCCGGGATCAACGTCCGCCACCGGGCGAGTTGGACCGCCGCGGCGGTGAGCGCGTCCAGGCAGAACTGTCGGCGATCGGGTTCCGCGGAGGTGCCCAACTGGGCCCGCCACGCCTCGCAACAGTCCGACTCGATCCGGATCGCGAGGAGCACCGGGGCGGTGGGTGTGTCCGGCCCGGCGAGGTACCCGACCGGCGCGGGCGGGGAGTCGGGCCACAGTTCCTCCGCGGCATCGCGGCGCGCCCGGTGCGCGGCCAGTTCACGCCGGACAGCACCGTGGATCGAGCCGTCCGCTGTCGCCAGCAGGAGTCCGTAGCCGTAGACGGCGGCGTCCTCTGCCGCAAGACCGACCGGAGTCGTCACGAGAGCTCCACCTCCACTGCCGCGGTGCACGCCGCCGAGACCGACCCGGTCAGTTCGGCCCGGGCCCCGTCGGCGGCCACCGCCACGTCCGCGGCCTGCTCGGCGTCGCCGCGGAGCCGGGATCTGACCTCGGCGACGGGCGGGCAGGACGTGGCGGCCCCGGGAGGGGGCGTGGTGGTCGCCGTACCCGACGCCGCGGGGTCGTCGACGAGTTCCCCCAGACGCTCGGCGTGGATCCGACGGACCTCGGCGAGACGCCGGAGGGCGCCAGCGTACTCGCCGTGGGACGCGTCCGCCGCGGCGAACTCGCGTGCGTCGCGCTCGGCGGCGCGAATGAGCTCGAGGATCGGGTCGGGACTGTCGTCGCCGGTCGGGACCGCGCACCCGGTGGCCACCGCCAGACCCACGACGCCGGAGGACACGGCCAGGAATCGGCGCCGCGAGAGCGCCACGGGGGAGGAGCTGAGCACCCCGACATCCTGCCAGGGGCGGGGGATCAAGGGCGGAGGCGGTACAGTGATTCGGCCCGTCCGTGATCCGGACCGGCCCTCGAAAGCCGCACACCAGGAGCACAGTGATCGTCCCCGAGCCCGACAGGGCCCACATTCGTAAGGCGGTCTCGGACCGCGGACTCGACCTCGAGGAACTCCGAGAGGACGAACGCGCTGAAACCTGGCGTGTGACCGTCGTCGTGGACGGCGATGGGGGCGTATCGCTGGACACTCTCGCCGCATTGTCGACCGAGCTGGATCCGCTCGCGGAGCAGTGGGGTGGAGCCGAGCGGCCGGTGACCCTGGAGGTGACGAGCCGGGGCGTCGACGCGCCCCTCGTCGAGCGCCGCCATTGGCGTCGCGCGCACGGTCGCCAGGTCGACATCGAGTACACCGACGGCGCGACGGGGCCGGCCCGCGGCCGGGTCGGCGAGATGGACGAGACCGCCGGCAGCGTGCGCATCGTGTCGAAGTCTGGTCGAGGGATCAACGTCGGCTCGGTAGCGTTGGACGACGTGGCCAGCGCCGTGATCAGGGTCGAGTTCCGGCCCGCCCCCCAGGACGAGATCGACCTGCTGCAGGAACCGGGCCAGACCGGGAGCGGTGCGCGAGAAGGAGAAGATCGGTGAATATCGACATGGCGGCACTGAACATGCTGTCGCAGGAACGTGAGATCCCCCTGGACGAGCTCGTCTCGACGCTGGAGAACGCTCTTCTCACCGCTTACAAGCGGACCGATGACGCCCACCGTGTCGCGCGGATCGTGCTGGATCGCAAGGCCGGAACCGTGGCCGTGATGGCCGCTGAGGTCGACGACGAGGGCAACCGCATCGGTGAATTCGACGCGACCCCGTCGGATTTCGGGCGGGTGGCCGCGGCGACGGCCCGCCAGATCATCCTGCAGCGCCTGCGCGAAGCCGAGACGGAGAAGATCTACGGCGACCTCGTGGCCCGCGAGGGCGAGGTCGTCAGCGGCGTCATCCAGTCTGATTCCCGCGCCAACGCCAAGGGGATCATCGTCGTGCACATCGGCCCGGAGAACGGGGGGACCGAAGGGACCATCGCGCCGGCGGAGCAGGTTCCGGGGGAGACCTACGAACACGGCGACCGGATCAAGTGCCACGTGGTGGGAGTTCACAAGGGCCCCCACGGGGCGTCGGTATCGCTGTCGCGCACCCACCCGGACCTGGTCCGTGGGCTCTTCGCCCTCGAGGTGCCGGAGATCGGTGATTCCTCCGTGCGGATCGCCGCGGTGGCCCGCGAGGCGGGCCACCGCACCAAGATCGCGGTGGAGACGACCGTGTCCGGACTCAACGCGAAGGGTGCGTGCATCGGGCCCAACGGCGCCCGGGTGCGGGCGGTCATGGCGGAGTTGGGCGGCGAGAAGATCGACATCGTCGACTACGACGACGACCCCACCGTTTTCGTCGGTAACGCCCTCTCCCCGGCCAAGGTGATCTCCGTGACGGTCGCGGACGAGGCCACTCGCGCCGCACGGGTGGTCGTTCCCGACTATCAGCTCTCGCTCGCGATCGGCAAGGAGGGGCAGAACGCCCGCCTCGCTCATCGCCTCACCCAGTGGCGCATCGATATCCACAGCGACGCCGAGTGAGCGCACGCCGTGGGCCCGCTCCCACGCGGTCGGGCGCGCCGTTAGTGTCGACACCCCGTTATCTGTAGACTGATCAGTTGTCACAGTGACTTCACGTCCACCTGCCCCGTACGGGCGAGGCGGCGAGAAACCGAGGCGGCCGGATGCGGGTACGTAAGGACCAGCGCGAAGGCCCTGCCGAGGTAGCGGGACCCACAAGGACCTGCGTCGGCTGCCGTGGCCGGGATTCGGACTCCCGGCTCCTGCGGATCGTTCACGATCCGCGATCGGCTGCACTCTCGCCCGATCCGCGCCGCAGGGCGTCGGGACGAGGAGCCTGGGTGCATCGCGACGAGCGGTGCATCAGGACAGCACTCGACCGCAAGGCCTTCATCAGGTCGCTGCGAGTCGCCGGGAACGTGTCCCAGGATGCGATCTCGGGGGTGCTCGAGGCGGTACGTCTCGAGCACGACACCACCTGCCGGCCGAACGGCCCGGTAGGGGGAGCACAAGAAAAGGAACGGATCAGACACGATGAGCACACCGTGAAGCTCCAGCGATGAACGTCCATCGAATGTAGACCGAGGTCGCGCGGCCAGCCCTGCCGTGAAGACCTCGCAGTGAGGAGAGCAGTGGCAGGCAAGCCCCGGGTACACGAACTGGCAAAAGAGTTCGGTATCACCAGTAAAGAACTTCTGACGAAACTCCGCGATCAGGGGGAGTTCGTCAAGTCGGCGTCATCGACGCTCGAGGCACCGGTGGTCCGGCGTCTTCGTGAGTCGCTCGCGCCGGCGGGTGGCAACGACGCCGCCCCGTCCGCCAAATCCGGCACGACCTCCGCGCCCAAGCCCGGCGCGGCGGGGAAGCCCGGCCCCCGTCCGGGCGCCGATCCGCGCACCGCCGCGCCCTCGCCGGCGTCGGCCGCCAAGCCCGCTGCTCCCGCCGCGGGTCCGAAGCCCGGTGCCGCACGGCCCACCCCGGCCCAGGCCGGGAAGCCGGCTGATGCGGCGTCGAAGCCAGGCACCTCCGCGCCCAAGCCCGGCGCTGCTCGGCCCACCCCGGCCGCGCCCGAGGCCCCGGCGGCATCGGCACGTCCGGCTCCCGGACCGCGTCCGGCCGGACCGAAGCCGGGTCCCAAGACCCCGCGCGTCGGCAACAACCCGTTTTCGAGCGGCACCACCCCGGCGCCGCGGCCCCAGGGCGGACCCCGCCCAGGACCCGGCCAGTCCGGCCCGCGTCCCGGTCCGGGGCAGGCCGGCCCCCGCCCGGGTGGCTCCCGTCCCGCACCGGGCCAGGGTGGACCCCGTCCGCCGCAGCGTCCGGGCGCACCGGGCCAGGGTGGTCCCCGCCCGTCTCCCGGCAACATGCCGCCGCGTCCCAACCCGGGTCAGATGCCCGGCCAGGTCGCGCGTCCCGCCGGCGGCCGTGGTCGCCCGGGCGGTCCGGGCGGCCGTCCCGGCGGCGGCGGTTTCCGCCCCGGCGGTGGAGGCGGCGCCCCTGCTGCAGGTGGCGGCGGTTTCCGCGGTCGTCCGGGTGGCGGCGGCCGTGGCCGCGGCGGTGCCGCGGGCGCGTTCGGCCGTCCCGGCGGCGCCCCCCGGCGTGGTCGCAAGTCGAAGCGGCAGAAGCGTCAGGAATACGATTCGATGCGGGCACCGGAGGTCGGCGGCGTCCGGCTCCCGGACGGTCGCGGGCAGGTCCTGCGGCTGGCCCAGGGTGCGTCGCTGAGCGACTTCGCCGACAAGATCGACGTCAACCCGTCACAGTTGGTCCAGGCGCTGTTCAACCTCGGCGAGATGGTCACGGCCACGCAGTCGGTCACCCCGGAGACGCTTCAACTCCTCGGTGAGGAGATGGGCTTCAAGGTCCAGGTCGTCAGCCCTGAGGACGAGGACCGTGAGCTCCTCGAGTCGTTCGACCTGTCCTTCGGTGAGGACGAGGGCGGCGAGGACGATCTCGAGCGTCGTCCCCCGGTCGTCACCGTCATGGGTCACGTCGACCACGGTAAGACCCGGCTGCTCGACAGCATCCGGTCCGCGAAGGTCGGCGAGGCCGAGGCCGGTGGCATCACCCAGCACATCGGTGCCTACCAGGTCACGTCCGAGGTGGACGGTGTCGACCGCACGCTCACCTTCATCGATACCCCGGGTCACGAGGCGTTCACCGCCATGCGTGCCCGCGGTGCCAAGTCGACGGACATCGCGGTCATCGTGGTCGCGGCGGACGACGGCGTGATGCCGCAGACGGTCGAGGCGATCAACCACGCGCAGGCGGCTGAGGTGCCGATCGTGGTGGCGGTCAACAAGATCGACAAGGAAAGCGCCCAGCCCGACAAGATCCGCGGTCAGATGACCGAGTACGGACTCGTGCCGGAGGAGTACGGCGGCGACACCATGTTCGTCGACATCTCCGCCAAGCAGGGCCTGAACATCGACTCGTTGCTCGAGGCGATCGTCCTGACCGCGGATGCGTCTCTGGACCTGCGGGCGAACCCGGATATGGACGCGCAGGGTGTCGCCATCGAGGCGCACCTGGACCGCGGTCGCGGCCCTGTCGCCACGGTGCTGATCCAGCGCGGTACCCTCCGCGTCGGCGACTCGATCGTCGCCGGTGACGCCTACGGCCGCGTCCGTCGGATGGTCGACGAGCACGGCGACGACGTCACCGAGGCGACCCCGTCGCGTCCGGTGCAGGTCATCGGTCTCACCAGTGTCTGTGGCGCCGGCGACACCCTGATGGTTGTCGAGGAGGACCGCACCGCACGGCAGATCGCCGACCGTCGTAACGCGCGCAAGCGCAATGCGCTGGCCGCACGCAGCCGTCGCCGGATCAGCCTCGAGGATCTGGATTCGCATCTCAAGGAGACGAGCCAGCTCAACCTCATCATCAAGGGCGACAACTCCGGTACCGTCGAGGCCCTCGAAGAGGCCCTCATGGCTATCGAGATCGACGACGAGGTGCAGCTGCGGGTGATCGACCGCGGTGTCGGTGCCGTCACCGAGACCAACGTCAACCTGGCGGCCGCGTCCGACGCGGTGATCATCGGGTTCAACGTCCGCGCGGAGGGCAAGGCCACCGAGATGGCCAACCGCGAGGGCGTCGACATCCGGTACTACTCGATCATCTACCAGGCGATCGACGAGATCGAGGCTGCGCTCAAGGGCATGCTCAAGCCGATCTACGAAGAGAAGCAGCTCGGACAGGCGGAGATCCGCGAGATGTTCCGCTCCTCGAAGGTGGGCAACATCGCCGGTTGTATGGTGCTCGACGGCATCATGCGGCGTAACGCGAAGGCCCGGCTCATCCGCGACGGCAACGTCGTCCAGGAAGAGATGACCATCACGTCGCTCCGGCGCGAGAAGGATGACGCCACCGAGGTCCGCGAGGGCTTCGAGTGCGGTCTGACGGTGTCGTACTCCGACATCAAGATCGGCGACATCATCGAGACGTACGAGCTCGTGGAGAAGCCGCGCGACTGACGTCGCCGGTCACGACCGTGGGGGCAGGTTCCGTGGAGAACGGGCCTGCCCCCACGGCATGCTGTTGGAGAATGGTCGCGCCTGGTGCGACCAGACCATGTTCAGGAGGAGCGCCATGACCGGAAAAGGACGCGCCGGACGGCTCGGCAAGCGGATCGGGGAGATCGTCGCCACGGCGATCGACAACGAGATCAAGGACCCGCGTCTGGAGTTCGTGACCATCACCGATTCCCGCATCACCCCCGACCTCCGGGTGGCGACGCTGTACTACACCGTCCGCGGTGAGACGCTCGACGAGGAGCCGGACCTCGCGGCCGCGGAAGACGCCCTGGCCACGGCGCGGGGTCGGCTGAGGACGATGGTCGGCAAGCAGACCGGGGTGAAGTTCACCCCGGAGCTGACTTTCGTGCTGGACTCCGTGCCCGATGCGGCTCGCCACATGGAGGAGCTGCTCGCCAGGGCCCGCGCAAGCGACGAGGAGGTCCGGAGGGCGGCGGAGGGCGCCCGCCCGGCGGGGGAGGAGGACCCGTACCGGCGGCCCGAGGAGGCGCAGGCGGAGGACGACGACCGGTGACGATCCCGGTCGACGCCCGGGCGGCGGCGGAGGTGCTGATGCGGCACCGGCAGGTGACCGTGCTCTGTCACCTCCGTCCCGACGCGGATGCGCTCGGCAGTTCCGCCGGCCTGGCGCGCGCACTCCGCGCCGCCGGCGCGGCGGTGTACCACTCGTTCGACCCCGGCCGGGTTCCGGAGGCTCTCGCGGTGATCCCCGGGACCGAGTTCGTGATCCCGTTGGACGAGGTCCCCGCGCATGACGGGCTGGTGGTGACGCTCGACTGCGCGAGCGCTGACCGTGTCGGACGCTGGGATCATCTCGCCGAGGCCGCCTCGGAGGTCCTCGTCGTGGACCACCATCGGTCGAACCCCGGCTTCGGCAGCCACATGCTGTTGGATCCCGAAGCAGCCTCGACGGCCACACTCGTCCTCGACGTGTTGCGGGCCGGCGGGTATCCACTCGACCCGGTGGCCGCGACGAGCCTGTACGCCGGGTTGGTCACCGACACCGGCTCCTTCCGCTGGGGTGGGCCCGGCGCCCACGCCACCGCGAGTGAGCTTCTCGCGGCCGGGGCGGAGTCGTCCAAGCTGAGCTTCGCACTCCTCGACGCGCATTCTTTCTCGTGGCTGCCGGTTCTGGGTGCACTCCTCGAGACGGTCACTCTCGACGTGTCCGCCGTGGGCGGACGAGGAGCGGTCTGGCTCGCCGTACCTCACCGGGTCATCGCGACCTCTGACGAGGATGACGTCGAATCACTGGTCTCCCATCTGCGTGGGGTCAAGGAGGCGTGTGTGGCGGTGCTGCTCAAGGAGTACCGGCCGCAGGAGTGGGCGGTGTCGCTTCGTTCCCGCGACGGCGGCCCGGGCCGGGGCGTCGTCGACGTCTCGACGGTGGCCGCGGCCCTCGGCGGCGGCGGCCATCCGGCCGCGGCCGGATGCACGATGAGTGGTGACCTCGAGAGCATCTCGAAGAGGCTCCGTGAGCTCCTCGGCTGACCGTTCGACCGCGGACTCCTCTCGCGCGACCGTCGGGGTGGGGGAACTCGGCCGGAGGCTGTGGTCGATCGCGTTGCCCGTCCTGCCGGTGCTCGCCGCAGAGCCGGTCTACCTCCTGGTCGACGGGATCGTGGTGGGACGCCAGGGCCCGCAGGATCTCGCAGCGCTCGGGGTCGGCGCGCTCGTCCTGCTGGTGCTCGGAACCCAGATGAACTTCCTGTCCTACGGGACCACCGCGCGCGCGGCCCGGCTGCACGGCGCGGGCCGACGCTCCGATGCGGTGGCGGAGGGCGTCCAGGCCACGTGGATCGCTCTGGCGGTGGGCGCCGTCGTCGTGGCCGCGGTCCTGGCACTGATGGGCCCGCTGACGGCTGTGCTCGCCTCCGACGCGGAGGTCGCCGCACGAGCGTCGGAGTGGTTGCGGGTGGCGGTGTGGGGGATCCCGCTCATACTCATCGCCTCGGCGGGCCACGGTTGGATGCGCGGTGTGCAGCGGCTACGGACACCGCTCGTGCTGGTGGCACTGGGCATCGGTATCTCGACCATTGGCTGTGTGGTGTTCGTTCCCGGTCTCGGGCCGTTCCCGGAGTTCGGGTTGATCGCGAGTGCCTGGGCCAACCTCGCGGGTCAGTTCGTCATGGCCGGCGGCTTCGTCGTGGCGCTCGTCGTGGAGCACTCCGGTTCCCTTCGGCCGCGCCGCGCGGTGATCGTGAGCCAGCTGCGGATGGGCGTCGATCTGGTGATCCGGACCGCGTCCTTCCAGATCACGTTCGCCGTCGCGACGACCGCTGCGGCGGCCGCGGGCGTGTCCTCGCTCGGCGCCCACCATCTCGCCCAGCAACTGTGGGCGCTGTACGCGCTCGTGTTGGACTCCGTGGCGATCTCCGCGCAGTCCCTGGTGGGTGCGGCGCTCGGGGCGGGACTCGCCGCGCACGGCCGTGCGTTGGCCCGCGCGGTGGTGCTGTGGTCGCTGGGGCTGGGCGTGGTCCTGGCGCTGGCGACCGTGCTGCTGCGCGACCAGATCGCGGCCGTCCTGACCGGCGGTCCGGACGTGGCCGGACGCCTGGTGGTGGCCCTGATAGGGATGTCGGTGGTGGTGGTCCCGGCGGCGGTCGTGTTCGGCCTCGACGGCGTCCTCCTGGGCGCCGGGGACGCCGCGTATCTGCGGACCACGACCGTGATCGCGGCGCTGTGCGGATTCCTTCCGGTGCTGCTGGCCACCCGCCACTTCGGCTGGGGCCTCGTCGGCATCTGGTGGGGGATGGGGGTGTTCGTGATGATGCGCTTGATCGCCGTGGCGATCCGGGTACGCGGGGACCGCTGGATGGTGCTCGGCTCCGCCACTCCGGGCGGCTCGTCCGGGCGGGAGGCGGTGCGATGAGCGTCGGTCCGAGCCTGCGGGCGGTGGCCGACCTGCACGTCGGGCACCGTGGCAATGCCGGGGTGCTGGACGACATCCGGCCGCACCACCCCGGGGACTGGCTCATCGTGGCGGGGGATGTCGCGGAGAAGACCGGGGATATCCTCGACGCACTCGGGCAGCTTGCCAGCCGGTTCGACAGGGTGCTCTGGGTGCCGGGTAACCACGAGCTGTGGATCGGTCGGGACGACGAGGGCACCAGTTCCACCACGAAGTACGACCGGCTGGTCGAGGAGTGCCGGGCGATCGGTGTGGTGACCCCGGAAGACCCGTACCCGCTGTGGGCGGGCCCGGGCGGACCGGCGTGGGTGGTGCCGATGTTCCTGCTGTACGACTATTCGTGGACCCCGGTCCCGGGGCAACCCACCGCGGCAGCCCTGGCGGGTGCCCGCGAGAGGCGCGTGGTGGCCTCGGATGAGTTCCTCATCGACCCGAGCCCGTTCCCGGACGCGCCGTCGTGGTGCCGTGACCGTCTGGTCAGCACCACCACGCGCCTGGCCCGGCTCGACCCCGCGTATCCCACGGTGTTGATCAACCACTGGCCACTGCTGCGTGATCCCACACGTGTCCTCCGGCACCCGGACTTCGCCCTGTGGTGCGGCACCGAGCAGACGGCGGACTGGCACCGCCGCTACCGGGCCGCCGCGTGCGTCTACGGCCACCTGCACATCCCGCGCACGACCATCCACGACGAGGTCCGCTTCGAGGAGGTCTCGCTGGGCTATCCGCGCGAGTGGAAGGGCCGCGGCAGGCCCGAGCCGTTGACGCGTCAGATCCTGCCGCCGCCGGCCGCCCCTCAGGTCCGTTGGGTCCGAGGGGAGTCGGGGATGCCGCGTATCGCCCGGCCGGGGGAGCCCGGCCCGTACCTGGAGGACGCGCCGTGATCCGCGAGATCCTGCCGCCGGACGTGGTGTCGGTGACCGACGCCGAGCTGGGCCTGGATGAATCGGCCGTGGTGGCGGCGATGTACCCCGTCGAGGCGGAGCAGATCAGTAACGCGGTCGCGTCCCGCCGCGCGGACTTCGCCTGGGCGCGGGCGTGCGCCCGCGAGGCCATGACCCGTCTGGGAGCGCCGGTCGGGCCGATCGTGCGGGGCGGGAAGGGGATGCCGGTGTGGCCGCCGGGCGTGGTGGGCACGCTCACCCACACCGACGGTCTGCGCGCGGCCGCGCTCGGGTCCGCGGGACGTGTGAGGTCGCTGGGGGTCGATGTGGAGCCGCACGAACCGCTCGCCGCGGGGGTGCTCGACGCGGTCTCGCTGCCGGAGGAGGCGGCGTGGGTGCGCGCGGTCGGCGTCGAGCTGCCGTCGGTGCACTGGGACACGCTCCTGTTCACGGCGAAGGAGGCCACGTATAAGGCGTGGTTCCCGCTCACCCGCCGTTGGCTGGGCTTCGCCGACGCGCACGTCACCCTGGCGCCGGACCCGCCCCGCGGCGGGGCTCACGCCGGAGCCAACGACCGCGCCGACGACCGCGACAGCGCCGACAACAAGCACGACAACGACGACGACAACAGCAGCCACACCGTGTTCGCCGGCGCCCTGCGTTCCCGGATACTCGTCGACCCCCGGGCGATCGACGGGGGGCCGGACCTGGTCGAGTTCCACGGCCGCTGGGTGGTCCGTGACGGCTATGTGGCCTCGGCGATCGTGCTCCGGCCCGCCGGTCTCGATAGCGTGGGCCCGTGAGCCCGCGCAGACCAGACTCCCGCCCCGCACCCGAGCCCGGACTCGTGGTGGTCGACAAACCTGCCGGGATGAGCAGCCACGATGTGGTCAGCCGTCTGCGCCGATTCTTCGGCACCCGCAAGGTCGGTCACGCCGGGACCCTCGACCCGATGGCGACCGGCGTCCTCGTGGTGGGCATCGAGCGCGCGACCAAGATCCTGGGTCAGCTCGCGCTGGAGACCAAGTCGTATGAGGCGACGATCCGCCTCGGGCAGACCACCACCACCGACGACGCCGAGGGGGAGACCACCGGCACCACCGACGCCTCCGGTGTCACGGATGAGGCGATCGACGCCGGTATCGCGGCCCTGACGGGTGAGATCGACCAGGTTCCCTCCGCCGTGAGCGCGATCAAGGTCGGCGGACGGCGGGCCTACGACATCGCGCGCTCGGGGGAGGAGGTCGAGCTCAGGTCCCGCCGCGTGACCGTCTCGGGATTCGACGTCCTCGAACGGGTGCGTGGTGGGGAGGTGATCGACCTCGTCGTCGTCGTCGACTGTTCCACCGGTACCTATATCCGGGCGCTCGCCCGTGACCTCGGTGCGGCCCTCGGCGTCGGCGGACACCTCATCGCACTACGGCGCACCCGCGTCGGGCCGTTCGGACTCGACGTGGCCCGCTCCCTGGAGCAACTCGAGGAGGACCCGGCACTGTCCCTCGACCTCGACGCCGCGGCGCTGGCCGCGTTCCCCCGCCGCGACATCGACGCGGAGCAGGCCGAAGGGCTACGGCACGGACGGTGGCTCGACGCGCGGGGCGACACCGGCGTCGTCGCCGCGGTCGGTCCCGACGGGCGCGTCGCGGCACTCGTGGCCGAGTCCGGCAGGCGTGCCTCCCCCGTGGTGGTCATGCGACCGGCCGGGCTGTGACCGGCGGGCGTAAGGTGGTCGCCGTGCAATTGTGGCGGACGTTCGACGAGATCGTGATCCCCGACGGCGGCTCCTCCGTCGCCCTGGGCGTGTTCGACGGACTCCACCGTGGCCATCGCGGCCTGGTGGATCGTGCCGTCGACCTCGGGCGGGACCTCGGGGCCGCCCCCGTGCTCGTGACCTTCGACCCGCACCCGGTCGAGGTGGTCCGACCCGGGACGCACCCACTGGTGCTCACCCCGCTCCGCAGGCGCGCGGAGTTGGCCGGCCAGTTCGGCGTCGAGGCGGTGTTCGCGCTGCCGTTCGACGAGGAGATGGCCTCGTGGGAGCCCGCGGCGTTCGTGGACAACGTCCTGGTCGACGGCCTCGACTGCCGCGCCGTCGTGGTGGGACGCAACTTCACCTTCGGCCGACGCGCGGTCGGGACCCCCGAGACCATGCGCGAGCTGTGTGCCGAGCGGGGGATCGAATGCGAGGTGATCGACCTGCTCGAGGACGGCGGTGAGACGGTGTCCTCGAGCCGGGTGCGCAAGCTGCTCGCCGGATCGGATGTGGCGGCCGCCGCCGAGATCCTCGGGCGCCCGCACCGGGTCTCCGGGCCCGTCGTGCACGGCGCCGGTCGAGGGGGACGGGACCTCGGTTACCCCACCGCGAACCTCGAACTGCCCGAATACACTGCCGTCCCCGTCGACGGCGTCTACGCGGGCTGGTTCACCGTCCTCGATGACGCGCCGGTCGACGGCTCGATCGTGCCCGGGCGCCGGTACCCCGCGGCGATCTCGGTCGGGACCAACCCCACGTTCGGCGACACCACCCGCAGCGTCGAGGCCTTCGTCCTCGACGAGTCCGCGGACCTCTACGGCAGGCTCGCCGCCGTCGACTTCGTCGACCACGTCCGCGACATGGAGAAGTTCTCCTCCGTCGACGAACTGCTGGTCGCCATGGGCCGCGATGTGGCACGGACCCGGGATATCCTCGGCGCCTGAGCACGGATTGGGGACACGCCCCGCCGGCTGGTAACGTCTCCCGTCGGCCCTCCTGCGGTCCGCGGCGGCGGGGCCTGACATCATCTGCGGACTGGAACAACCAGGAGTCATCATGGCGCTGAGCACCGAAGAGAAGAAGGCCGTACTGGCCGAGTACGGGATCCACGAGACCGACACCGGCTCGCCCGAGGCCCAGGTCGCGCTTCTCACCACGCGAATCACGCAGCTCACCGAGCACCTCAAGACCCATAAGCACGACCACCACTCGCGTCGTGGCCTGCTGCTGCTGGTCGGCCGTCGTCGTCGTCTGCTCAAGTACGTCGCCAAGGTCGACATCAACCGCTACCGCGCGCTGATCGAGCGCCTCGGCCTCCGTCGCTGAGTATTCTCGGTCGCAAGACTTTTCCGATCCCCGTCCTGACTTCAGGGCGGGGATCGTCTTTTCCGCAGGGCGCATCGGGGGCGGCGCGCCCGTGCGTCCCGGTGCCCCGGCCTGTTTTCCCTGATAGCCTGGCACCCGGCCGGTGCGCACGTACCGGGGTGGTCGACAGGTCCGATTGACGGTCCTCGGTAGTGGCTGCCGGAACCTTAAGACGCCCGATGAGATGAGGCGCCGGATCCGGCCGCTTCGATCGAAGACCGAAGTCGTACCGGGACCCCCTGACGTGCCGCCCGGTGGCCCGCGGTGACACACCTGCGCCGCGCGCCCCATTCACCAGACACACGACAGGATTTTCTATGTCACAGATTACGGCCGTTGAGGTCGAAGACGGGGTCTTCGAGTCCGTCGCCACCATCGACAACGGTGACTTCGGTCGCCGCGAGCTCCGGTTCGAGACCGGTCGGCTCGCGCAGCAGGCCGCCGGCTCGGTCGTCGCGTACCTCGACGACGACACGATGCTGCTGTCCGCCACCACGGCGGGCAAGCACCCGAAGGAGCACTTCGACTTCTTCCCGCTCACGGTTGACGTCGAGGAGCGGATGTACGCGGCGGGCCGCATCCCCGGCTCCTTCTTCCGGCGCGAGGGTCGTCCCAGCACGGACGCCATCCTCACCTGCCGCCTCATCGACCGGCCGCTGCGCCCGACGTTCGCCGACGGCGTCCGCAACGAGGTCCAGGTCGTCGTGACCGTACTCAGCCTCGATCCCGAGGACCTCTACGACGTGGTGGCCATCAACGCCGCGTCCGCCTCGACGCAGCTGTCCGGACTGCCCTTCTCGGGCCCGGTGGGCGGCGTGCGAATCGCGCTCATCCCCACCGCCGCCGACCCGGCCGGCCAGTGGGTCGCCTTCCCGACCGTCGAGCAGCTCTCCGACGCGGTCTTCGACATGGTCGTCGCCGGCCGTGTCGTCGGTTCAGGGGACACCGCCGACGTCGCGATCATGATGGTCGAGGCAGAGGCCACCGAGAACGTGCTGGAGAAGGTCGCCGGTGGCGCCCAGGCACCGACAGAGGACGTCGTGGCCCGGGGCCTCGAGGCCGCCAAGCCGTTCATCGCCGAGCTGTGCGCCGCCCAGCAGGCGCTGGCCACCGCCTCGCCCAGCGCCCCGCGCGAGTTCCCGCTGTTCCCGCCGTACCAGGACGACGCCTACGCGGCGGTCGCCGAGGTCGCCGAGACCAAGCTCGGTGAGATCATGCAGATCGCCGACAAGCAGGAGCGCGACGACGCGACCGACGCACTCAAGGCGACCGTTCTCGAGCAGCTCACCGAGCGCTTCGCCGACCGTCTCGGCGAGGTGGGGGCGGCCTTCAAGTCGCTCACCAAGTCGATCGTGCGCAAGCGCATCCTGACCGATCACTTCCGTATCGACGGCCGTGGCATCCGGGACATCCGCGCCCTGTCCGCCGAGGTCGAGATCATCCCGCGCGCGCACGGCTCGGCCCTGTTCGAGCGTGGCGAGACCCAGATCATGGGCGTCACCACTCTCGACATGGTCAAGATGGCGCAGCAGATCGACTCGCTCGGTCCGGAGACCAGCAAGCGCTACATGCACCACTACAACTTCCCGCCGTACTCCACCGGTGAGACCGGCCGCGTGGGCTCGCCCAAGCGCCGCGAGATCGGCCACGGCGCGCTCGCCGAGCGTGCCCTTGTGCCGGTGCTGCCCAGCGTCGAGGAGTTCCCGTACGCCATCCGTCAGGTGTCCGAGGCGCTCAGCTCCAACGGCTCCACCTCGATGGGCTCCGTCTGTGCCTCGACCCTGTCGCTGCTCAACGCCGGTGTGCCCCTCAAGGCGCCGGTCGCGGGCATCGCGATGGGCCTGGTCTCCGACGAGATAGAGAACGCGGCCGGGGAGTCGGAACGTCGTTACGTCGCCCTCACCGACATCCTCGGGGCAGAGGACGCGTTCGGCGACATGGACTTCAAGGTCGCCGGGACCGGCATGTTCGTCACCGCTCTTCAGCTCGACACCAAGCTCGACGGCATCCCGTCCGAGGTCCTCGCCGGTGCGCTCACGCAGGCCCGTGAGGCCCGCCTGACGATCCTCGACGTGATGGCCGAGGCCATCGACGAGCCGGACGAGCTGAGCCCGTTCGCTCCGCGCATCATCTCCATCAAGGTCCCCGTCGACAAGATCGGTGAGGTCATCGGGCCCAAGGGCAAGATGATCAACTCGATCACGGAGGAGACCGGCGCCAACGTCTCGATCGAGGATGACGGCACGGTGTACATCGCCGCGACCGACGGAGACTCCGCACAGGCCGCGATCGACAAGATCAACGCCATCGCCAACCCTCAGCTGCCCAAGGTCGGCGAGCGCTTCCTGGGCACTGTCGTCAAGACGGCGCCGTTCGGCGCGTTCCTGTCCCTGCTGCCCGGTCGTGACGGGCTGGTCCACATCTCCAAGCTGGGCCAGGGCAAGCGGATCGCCAAGGTCGAGGACGTGGTGAACGTCGGCGACAAGATGCAGGTCGAGATCGCGGACATCGACAACCGCGGGAAGATCAGCCTCATCCCCGTGTCAGACGATGCGGAGCAGGCCGCGGACTCCGCGAGCGACGACTGATCACCGGCCGGGCCGCGCCACGCGACCCGGCACCCACGAGGCACGCACCCCGGGTCCGGGGTGCGTGCCTTGTTCGTCAGCGAAAAAGGGGGTCGATGACGTGCAGACCGCGATTCGTGTGGACCGGTCACTACCCGGCATCCGTGTCGTGACGGAACATCTGCCCTGGTGCCACAGCGCCGCCGTCGGGATCTGGATCGGCTCCGGTTCGGCGGAGGAGCGGCCCGAGGAGCACGGCGCTGCCCATTTCCTGGAACACGTCCTTTTCAAGCGCACCGCCACCGCCTCCGGGCGAGAGCTGTCCGAACGCATCGACCTCCTGGGCGGAGACCTCAACGCCTTCACCGGCCGAGAGCACACCTGCTATCACGTCCACGTGCCCGCGGACGGGCTGGCCGACGCGGTCGACGTCCTGACCGATGTGGTCGCCAATGGTCTGTGCCACCCCGAGGACGTGGAAGTCGAACGCGACGTGGTGCTCGACGAGCTCGCCGGTCGTGCGGACGATCCCGAGGACCTCGCATGTGAACTCTCCGCCACCGCGGTGCTGGGTGAGGATCCGCTCGCCCGGGCGATCATCGGGACCGAGGAGTCGGTGGCGGCCCTCGACGCCGCCACGTTGAGCGCGTTCCACCGCCGGATCCTGCGGTCCGGGAACGTGGTGGTCGCCGCCGCCGGGCGGGTCGATCACGAGGCTCTGATGCAGTGGATCGCCGACGGACCGTTGCCGACTGCTGTCGGACGAGACGAGAGCGCGGTCGACGCGGCGAGCGGCGCCTCGGCGGTCGACTGCGCACAGACAGTGAACGGTATGGCCGCCCAGGCGAGTGCTCCCGACCACGGGTGGGCGACGGAGCCCGTGGTGACGGGGCAGGACGAGGAGTCCGAGCAGGTTCTGTTCGCCCTCACCCGACGCACCCCTGCTCGAGACCATCGTGACCGTGCGGCGGCACAGATCGCCGCCGCGGTTCTGGGCGGCGGACTCAGCTCGCGACTCTTCCAGCGGATCAGGGAGGACCTCGGACTGGCGTACTCCGTGTACGCCTCGATGGACCAGTTCCGCCGTACGGGTCTGGTGTCCGTGGTGGCCGGCTGTGCGGCCGGCCGTGCGGACGAACTGGGCGACGAGATCGGCCGGGTGGTCGCGGGCATGGCCGCGAACCCTCCGACCGGTGGCGAGGTTGACCGCGCCGTCGGCCATCTCACCGGCTCGATACGCCTCGGGCTCGACGATCCGTTGTCCCGGATGGTCCGGATCGGTCGACACCTCCTGGACCGGGACACGGTGGTCCCCGTATCCGAGTCCATGGGCAGGTTGCTCGCGGTGACCCGCGAGGACGTCGTGGGCTATTGGAACGGCGAGTCGTCGCCGTGGTGTCTGGCGGCGGTCGGGCCCGGCATGCCCCACAGCGGCGCGGCTGGGCTGATCGCGGGCCTCTGCCGATAGTCTGGGAAGAAGTCCTGACGACCGACGAAGGAGACGATGACGGTGACGAAGGTCGGAGTGCTCGGCGCACGCGGCAAGGTGGGCACGGCGATCTGCGATGCCGTACGCGAGGCCGAGGACATGGAACTCGTGGCAGAGGTCGACCAGGGTGACGCCCTGCGATCACTGGTCGACTCCGGCGCCGAGGTCGTGGTGGATTTCACCCACCCGGACGTGGTGATGGACAACCTCGAGTTCTGCATCGCCAACGGCATCCACGCCGTCGTCGGAACCACCGGGTTCACCGAGGAGCGACTCGAGGCACTGCGTAGCCGGCTCGAGTCCAGCCCCGGAACCGGTGTCCTGGTGGCGCCGAACTTCGCGATCGGCGCGATCCTCATGATGCGGTTCGCCGTCCAGGCCGCCAGGTACTTCCCGTCGGCCGAGATCGTCGAGCTTCACCACCCGAACAAGGCGGACGCCCCGTCCGGGACCGCTCAGCGGACCGCGGCCATGATGGGGGCCGCACGCACCGCGGCAGGCCTGGGCGCGTCGCCCGACGCCACCTCCACCGGACTCGACGGGGCACGGGGCGCGGATGTCGACGGCGTGCGGGTCCACTCGGTCCGGGTGACCGGACTGGTCGCCCACCAGGAGGTGCTGCTCGGAACCCAGGGCGAGACGCTGACGATCCGTCATGACTCCCTGGACCGGACGTCATTCGCCCCGGGCGTGCTGCTCGGAGTCCGCTCGATCGCCAGCGCGCCGGGGTTGACCGTGGGCCTCGACACTTTCATGGACCTGTAGGTCGACCGTCGTGGACAGGTTCGTCAAGCCCTTGGTCATGTTCGTCGCGGCAGCAGGTCTGCTGGTGGCCTTTGGCTACCTGATCTTCCTCGGCTGGTCGATGATCGCGACATCGGAGCATCTCGCGATGCAGGGCCTCGGCGTGGGGATCATCCTGCTCACCGCGGTCGGCGCGTGGGCGACCTGGGCCATCCTGCGCAACGGCTTCCAGTTGCAGCGGATCTCGGCAGCGGCGGCTGCCGAGGGGATAGAACTCGACGTCTCGGATCTGGATCACCGCCCGTCGGGGCGGCTCCGGCACGAAGCGGCGGACGCGCTGTTCGACCAGGTCAGCGCGGAGTACCAGGCCTCCCCCGAGGACTGGCGTACGAACTACCGGCTGGCCCGTGCCTATGACCATGCCGGTGATCGCCTCCGCGCCCGCGAGGTGATGCGGGTCGCCATGGATCTGCTGGAGGCCGAGCGGGCGGCGCAGGGGAGCAGGCCATGAGCTCCGTCCTAGTGGTCCACCACGCGCCCTCACCGCGGCTGCGCCGGATCGTGGAAGCCATTGAAACCGGCATGGCCCACCCCGAGCTCGAGGACATCGCCGTGGAGTCCGTCCCCGCGCTCGCGGCGACGGACGATCACGTCCTGCGGGCCGACGGTTACGTATTTCTCACTCCGGCCAACTTCGGGTACATGTCGGGCGCGCTCAAGCACTTCTTCGATCGCACGTACTACACCTGCGAGGGGGCGGTGAGCGGACGCCCGTACGCGCTCTGCGTCCACGGGGACAACGACACCGCCGGCGCGGTGACCTCAGTCGAGAAGATCACGACCGGGTGGGCACTGCAGGCGGTCGCCCCGGCCACGCAGCTCATCGGTGAGCTCGGGCGGGACGACCTCGACACGGTGGCCGAGGTCGCGGCCACCGTTGCCGCGCATCTACTCGGTTGAGCGTCAGCACAGCCCGTCAGCAAAAGGAGTCCCATCATGTCCGAGCTCGTCCGGCGGCAGGTCCGCATGGTCGCGCACACCCAGTTCACCGTTCCCGAGGATCTCGGGTGGGAGACTGACGCCGAGGGCGGCTCGGCGCTGGCGGAGTTCGCCGGCCGGGCCTGCTACCAGAGCTGGGACAAGCCGAATCCCCGGACCGCGACCAACGCGGG
This sequence comes from Dietzia sp. NPDC055343, assembly GCF_053645265.1. Classification (NCBI taxonomy): domain Bacteria; kingdom Bacillati; phylum Actinomycetota; class Actinomycetes; order Mycobacteriales; family Dietziaceae; genus Dietzia; species Dietzia sp. NPDC055343. The sequence continues at coordinate 92,690 of NZ_JBSHMJ010000009.1, forward strand.
CTACCTCCGGCACATTCTCGAAGTGGGACACCTCTCGGTCTTCGAACATGCCAACGTCACCTTCTACATCACCGGCATCTCGCGTTCGTGCACCCATGAGCTGATCCGTCACCGTCACTTCTCCTACAGTCAGTTGTCCCAGCGCTTCGTCCCGGAGCATGACTCGAAGGTCGTCCCGCCGCCCGCCATCGCCGAGGACCCCGAGTTGGTCGAGATCTTCAGGCGGGCGACCGACGCTTCCCGTGAGGCGTACGCGGAGATGCTGGCCAAGTTGGAGGAACGCTTCGCGGACGTCCCGAACCCGATGCTCCGACACAAGCAGGCCCGGCAGGCGGCCAGATCGGTGCTGCCTAACGCGACCGAGACCCGCATCGTCGTGACCGGGAACTACCGGTCGTGGCGGCATTTCATCGGGATGCGGGCGACCGAACACGCGGATACCGAGATCCGTGGTCTGGCAATCGACGTCCTTCGCCAACTCCGGGATGTGGCGCCCGCGGTGTTCTCCGATTTCGAGATCGCGACGCTCGACGATGGTTCGGAAATCGCCGTCAGCCCCTACGTGCTCGAAGGATGAGGAGGACCGCGGTCCCGATCGAGCACCCGAACGCCGGGTCTGAATCGGGATCCGTGTGGTTCTGCGGGTACCCTGGGACACCATGACACACGTGACCGCAGGGGGAGCAGAGTCGGCCGGTACCGGCCGGCCCCCCACCGAATCAGCGCGACCCGCGCCCTTCGGGACGGTCCTCACGGCGATGGTCACGCCTTTCGGGAGCGACGGGCATGTCGACCTGAAGGCCGTCGCCGGTGTCGCGAGACATCTCGTGGACTCAGGATGCGACGGACTCGTCGTGTCCGGCACCACGGGGGAGTCGCCCACCACCACTGATGCCGAGAAGACAGCGGTCCTCGAGACCGTCCTGGCTGAAGTGGGAGACCGGGCGACGATCGTTGCGGGGGTGGGCACCTACGACACCGCCCACTCCGTTCACGCGGCCCGCCAGGCCGCGGCCTCGGGTGCGCACGGACTGCTCGTGGTGACGCCCTACTATTCCAAGCCGACTCAGGCCGGCCTGGACGTTCACTTCCGCACGATCGCGGATGCCACCGACCGGCCGGTGATGCTCTACGACATCCCGCCACGGTCGGTGGTCCCCATCCAGGCGGACACCCTCATCGGGCTGTCCGGCCATCCGAATATCGTGGCGGTCAAGGACGCGAAGGGCGATTTCCACGACGCGGCGACCGTGATGTCGCACTGCGACCTCGTCTACTACTCGGGAGACGATCAACTCAACCTCCCGTGGCTGGCCGTGGGGGCCACCGGATTCGTCAGTGTGATCGGTCACGTGGCCGCGTCACGACTCGCGGAGATCCGCAGGGCCTACCTCGCCGGAGACATCGAGACGGCCCGTCGCATCAACCTCGGACTCCTCCCGCTCTTCGACGCCCAGCGGGCGCTCGGAGGCGTGTCGATGTCCAAAGCAGGACTAGAACTTCTCGGGATCCCGGCCGGTGTGCCGCGACTCCCGCAGTTACCACCAACCGATGAGCAGCGCGACGCCCTGGCGGCGCTGCTCCGCAGAGCAGGAGTCACCACATGACAGAAAGTTCCTCACAGAACCGCGGTCGCGGTCGTTCGCGTCGCGCAGCCGGCCGTCCCACGGGTGCCCCGGCACCGGTGACCGCCGTGCAGTTCACCGAGCCGACCCATGCCGCCTCCGAGGAGCGTCCGTCCCAGCAGCACTCCGCTGAGGGCAAGGCGCCCCGGGACGAGTCGCAGCAGCACACTAACCAGCAGGACGCGGGTGGACAGCCCCGCGGCGGCCGTGACACGTCCGGCCAGGATGCGGACGGGGGGTCGAAGTCCGGTTCGCGCGGTCGTCGCGGCTCGTCGTCCGACAACCGTGGCTCGTCCGGTCGGGACGACAAGAGTTCCGGCGGACAGGACAACGGCGGGCAGCGGTCGGGCGGTCAGAACAGTGGCGGGCAGAACGGCGGCGGTAAGAACTCCGGAGGGCAGAACGGCGGCGGTAAGAGCTCCGGCGGTCAGAACGGCGGACGCAACCGGGGCGGCCGTGGTCGCGGCCGCGGACGCGGTGATTCGTCGACCGCCGACTTCGGCGGCGTCAAGACCATGCAGGGCGCGGACATGACCGTCCGGCTGCCCAGCCCGCCGAAGGCGCGCAAGGGGGCGATGCGACTCGTCGCCCTCGGCGGCATCTCCGAGATCGGGCGCAACATGACCGTCTTCGAGTACAACTCGAAGCTGCTCATCGTCGACTGCGGAGTACTGTTCCCGAGTTCGACGGAGCCGGGCGTCGACCTGATCCTCCCGGACTTCGACCACATCGAGGACCGACTGGACCAGGTCGAGGCACTCGTGCTGACCCATGGCCACGAGGATCACATCGGCGCGATCCCGTTCCTGCTCAAGCTGCGTCCGGACATCCCGGTCGTGGGCTCCAAGTTCACCCTCGCGCTCGTCGCGGCCAAGTGCCGGGAGCACCGCATCAAGCCGGTGTTCCATGAGGTCGACGAGTCGAGCATCTCGTCGTTCGGCGCCTTCGAGGTGCGGTACTTCGACGTCAACCATTCGATCCCGGAATGCCTCGGCGTCGTCATCAAGGCCGGCGGCAACTCGGTGATGATGACGGGCGACATCAAGCTCGACCAGCTGCCGACCGACAAGCGGCCGACCGACCTGCCCAAGATGTCGCGCTTCGGTGACGAGGGTATCGACCTGCTGCTGGTGGACTCGACCAACGCCACCACTCCGGGCATCAGCCCGTCCGAGGCGGGCGTGCGACCCGCCCTGGAGCGTCTGATCGCGGATGCGCGCAAGCTCGTCGTCGTCGCGTGCTTCGCCTCGAACGTCTACCGGGTGCAGTCGGCCGTCGACGCCGCCGCGGCGGCCGGCCGCAAGGTCGCGCTCAACGGTCGGTCGATGCTCCGGAACATGGAGATCGCGCTCGAGATGGGGCTGCTCACCGACCCTGCGCGGGTCATCGTGGACATGGACTCCGCGGGCAAGCTCCCGCCGGAGAAGCTCGTCGTGGTGACCACCGGTACCCAGGGCGAGTCGATGGCCGGTCTGTCGCGAATGGCCCGCCGTGAGCACCGTCAGGTCAACCTGGGTGAGGGCGACACGGTGCTGTTCTCGTCGTCGCTGGTTCCCGGCAACGAGGAGGCCGTGTTCGGGGTGATGAACAGCCTGTCGCAGATGGGCGTCGAGGTCATCACCGGTCGCGAGGCGAACATCCATGTGTCCGGACACGGATACTCCGGCGAGCTCCTGTTCATCTACAACGCCGTGCGACCCAGGAACGCCATGCCGGTCCACGGCGAATGGCGCCACCTGCGGGCCAACAAGGCGCTGGCGGTCGCCACCGGCGTGCCCGAGAACAACGTGGTCCTGGCCCAGAACGGTGTGGTAGTCGACCTGATCGACGGTCAGGCCGCAGTGGTCGGGCAGGTGCCCGTCGGCAACCTCTACGTCGACGGTCTCTCGACCGGTGACGTCGGTGACACGGTGCTCGCCGATCGTACGGCGCTGGCTGAGGACGGATTCATCGTCGCCACCGTGGTCGTCGATCCGCGCACGGGCCGTCCGGTGAGCAAGCCGCAGATCATCGGCAAGGGCTTCACCGATGAGCCCGGTGCGCTGGCGCCCGTGGTGGAGTTGGTCGAGAACGCGCTGTGGGACCTCGCCGGCGAAGGCGAGACCGATCCGTACCGCCTGGCGCAGGCGGTCCGCCGCACCGTGGGCCGGTGGGTCTCCGACAAGTGGCGTCGTAAGCCCATGATCGTCCCCACGGTCATCACCTCCGCGGTCGCCGAGAGCTGATCCGGTGGGGGTGGATCGCCGGTCTCTCGCCCGTCGGGAACGTGTCGCGCTGGTGGAGACCATGCGCGACACGGGCCCGGATGTGCCCACCCTGTGTGAAGGATGGACGGCCAGGGATCTGGCGGCACACCTCGTCGTGCGTGAGGCCCGACCGGACGCGGCGGCGGGGCTGATGTTACCGGCACTGTCTGCGCGGCTCGAGACGCTTCGTCTCCGCGAGTCGGAGCGCCCGTGGGAGGAGCTGCTCGACTCGATCGCGTCCGGTCCACCGTGGTATTCGCCACTGCGTCTGGCCGACAGTCTGGCCAACACCGCGGAGTACCTGGTCCACCACGAGGACGTGCGTCGGGCCGGGGAAGGCTGGTCGAAGCGCGAATTCGACAGCCGTGACCTCGCGCGGGTGTGGACGCTCGCCACGATTGTGACCCGCAGCAGGCTGAGGAAGGTTCCCGCGCGGATCGACCTGAGCGTCCCCCGGGGCCCATCATCCCCGCACCCCGGGGTTGACGCTGAGGCGGCGAGCGCTGCGGCTCCGGTGTCGACAGGGGCGGCGCTGGCGCCCCTGGTGACCGTCGTGGCCGAGCCCGTCGAGTTGCTCCTGTGGACATTCGGACGAGAGCGCGTGGACGTCGAGATATCCGGTGCTCAGCGCGGTATCGACGCACTCGAGGCGGTCGGACGGAGCGTGTAGGTCGCCGTCGGGATACACCCGCACCGTGTGGCTGCTGTTACCAGTGTTGCTTGAGACGTTAGAGTGACCCCCATGGCATCCACTTCGAGCACGCGATCCACCCGTGCGCCCGGCGGCCGACGTCCCGCGTCGAAATCCGCCGCGCAGCGTTCGGCGACGTCCACCACCCCGAAGTCCCGGGGCGGCAGTGCGCGGCGTGGTGCGGTGGTCTCGACGCCGAAGTCCGGGACCCGGACCACGAACCGTGGGAACGGGCGCGGTGGCGCGCGGGCCTCGTCCGCCGCTCCCGAACGGACCTCCGGCGCATTCGGAGCGGTCGGCCGTGGCCTCCGTGGGAGTTGGGCGGCCCTGGCGAAGGGCGTAGGGCACGGGGTCCGTGGCCTGGGCGGGGGTTCCGACGACGACGACAAGGCGGCGCCTCCCCACAGGCGCGACGGTCTCGGAATGGTCCTGATCGGCGTGGCGATCATCTTCGCCGGCGCGGTGTGGTTCGGTGCTGCGGGGCCGATCGGGCAGTGGATCGATACGGGTATCCGCACGGTGGTGGGTACCCCGGGCGCCCTTCTTCCGCTGCTGATCGGCGGCTGGGGCGTGCTCATCATGGCGCGCGAGCCTCGTTCCGACGTCCACTCCAGGTGGCTGGTCGGGACGATCGTGTCCGCGCTCGGCGTGCTGGGGCTCTGGCACCTCGCCGCGGGGTCGCCGAGCGATCCGGGGGGCGTGCGGTCCGGTGGGGGAGTGCTCGGTCGGATCGTCGGGGGCGGCATCGAGGCCGGTCTGTCGGTGTTCGTGGCCGTTCCGCTCCTCGTGTTGATCGTGGCTTTCGGTGTCCTCGTCATGGTGGGGCGCCCCGCCCGGGAGATACCGGGCATGGTCCGCGGCTTCTTCGGCTGGGACGGCAGCGGCGACATCGTGGACGAGTACTACGACGACGCCTGGGAGGACGAGGCCACGACCGCCTACCCGATCGCGGAGACCGTCGGCTCGGCGGACGAGGAGTCGGAACGCCCCGCTCCCCGCCGCTCGTCCCGGCGTCGTGTGGCTACGTGGACAGACACCCCCACCACGGGAGAAACCGTCGAGATGCCGCCGGCCGCCGGTGGGCGCGGACCGGCGGCCTCGGCCGAGCCGTCCGCGGACGTCGGGAGCCGGGCATCCGCGCCCGCTGCCCCCCGTCGTGGTGCGGAGGTCGCTGCTGCAGCCCGCGACGTCGAGTCGGATCCTGAATCGACGACGGTGCCATCCGCCGTGGCGCCCGCGGGTGCGGACGGTGCACGGGTCGGCCGGACGGCCCGGGCGACGTCGGCGCGTGGGGAGGCCGCACAGGCCAGGGGTGAGCAGGCCGGGAGCGGCTCGGCGGTTCCGCAGACCAACTCTCCTTCGACGCACACCGCCTCGGAGGCGGAGGGCGAGCGTCTGGACTCCCAGACCCAACTTCTCAGCGGCATCGACTACTCGCTGCCGCCGCTGAACCTGCTCACGGCCGGGGATCCGCCCAAGGCACGCAGCGAATCCAATGATCAGATGATCGAGGCGATCCAGGGCGTCCTGGAGCAGTTCAAGATCGACGCCGCGGTCACCGGGTTCACCCGGGGGCCCACGGTCACGCGCTACGAGGTCGAACTCGGCCCGGGCGTGAAGGTCGAGAAGATCACCGCTCTCCACCGGAACATCGCGTATGCGGTCGCGACGGACAACGTCCGTCTGTTGGCGCCGATCCCCGGCAAGTCCGCCGTCGGTATCGAGGTCCCGAACCTCGACCGCGAGCTCGTGCGTCTGGCCGACGTGCTCACCGACCCCGGCACCGCGACCAAGCACAACCCGACTCTGATCGGGCTGGGCAAGGACATCGAGGGCGATTTTGTCACGGCCGACCTGGCCAAGATGCCGCACCTTCTGGTCGCGGGTTCCACCGGCTCGGGTAAGTCCAGCTTCGTGAACTCCATGTTGGTGTCGCTGCTCGCCCGCGCGACGCCGGACGAGGTGCGGCTCATCCTCATCGACCCGAAGATGGTCGAGCTGACGCCGTACGAGGGGATCCCGCACCTGATCACCCCCATCATCACGCAGCCCAAGAAGGCCGCCGCCGCGCTGGCCTGGCTGGTCGAGGAGATGGAGCAGCGTTATCAGGACATGAAGTCCACGCGCGTGCGCCACATCAGCGACTTCAACGACCGGGTCAGGTCCGGGGAGATCACCACGCCGCCCGGGAGCCAGCGGGAGTATCGCCCGTACCCGTACATCGTGGCCGTCGTCGACGAGCTCGCGGATCTCATGATGACGGCACCGCGGGACGTCGAGGACGCGATCGTGCGCATCACCCAGAAGGCCCGCGCGGCCGGCATCCATCTGGTCCTCGCCACCCAGCGACCGTCCGTCGACGTGGTGACCGGTCTGATCAAGACCAACGTGCCGTCCCGTCTCGCGTTCGCCACCTCCTCGCTGACCGACTCGCGGGTGATCCTCGACCAGCCCGGCGCCGAGAAGCTCGTGGGTATGGGCGACGGGCTCTTCATCCCGATGGGCGCCTCACGCCCCGTCCGGATGCAGGGCGCGTTCATCACCGACGAGGAGATCCAGGAGGTCGTCGACTACGCCAAGAACCAGGCGGAGCCCGAGTACGACACGTCCGTCACCGAGTCGAAGGACGACGGCAAGAAGGACATCGACGCGGATATCGGCGACGATCTGGACGACCTGCTGGCAGCGGTCGAGCTCGTGGTCTCCAGCCAGTTCGGCTCCACCTCGATGCTGCAGCGCAAGCTGCGCGTCGGGTTCGCCAAGGCCGGCCGGCTCATGGACCTGATGGAGTCCCGCGACATCGTGGGGCCGTCCGAGGGATCCAAGGCCCGCGAGGTCCTGGTCCGGCCCGAAGAGCTGGCATCCGTTCTGTGGATGATCAAGGGCGGCACCCCGCCGGAGGAGCATGCGGTCGACCCGGCGGGGGAGCCCTCCGCGATCGGCGATCCCGTGGAGTCGCCCGTCGGCTGACCGTCCCGGCCGTTGCCGTCCGGGGCGGGCCCTCAGGCCAGCGCACCGAACACGGGCATCCATTCCCGGACGGTGATCTCCGGGACCACGCCCCGGACGCAGTGCGGGTCCTGAGCGATCAGTGCGCGTGCGGCCTCGTCGTCGTCGGCCTCGACCAGGAGCAACGCACCGGAGCCGTCCACGAACGGACCCACGGTACGGATCGAGCCCGCCTCGACCCGGGCCGCCAGCCATTCGCGGTGCGCGGGCTTGTTCGCCTCCCGCTCGTCGGTCTGTGCGGCCTCGTAGCGGTAGGTGACGGCGAAGAGCGGCATGTGGGGTCTCCCTCTGGTGTGGGTGGGCTGGCTGTGCCGTCAAGGGTAGGCGGGCGGCTCTGGCTAAGGTGAAGAGGTGACTACCTCCACGACTGGCGAAGGCAGCCCCACCGCCGAGGTCCCCGTTCTCAACATCGCGAACCTCCTCACGGTGCTGCGGATCATCCTGGTCCCGGTCTTCCTCGTCGTGTTCTTCGTGGCGGGCGCCCAGGACGCCTGGTGGCGGATCGGTGCGTTCTGCGTGTTCGCCGTCGCGATGTTGACCGACTACGCAGACGGTTACCTCGCGCGCAGACTCGGACTCATCACCGATTTCGGCAAGATCGCCGACCCGATCGCGGACAAGGCACTCATGGCCGCGGCAATGATCTCGCTCTCGCTCGTCCACGATCTGTTCTGGTGGGTCACCGTCGTCATCCTGGTGCGCGAAGTCGGGATCACGCTCTGGCGCTTCTTCGGCGTCGACCACGTGGTGGCGGCGAGCAGGGGCGGCAAGCTCAAGACCGTCACGCAGACACTCGGCGTCGGGCTGCTCATCCTGCCGCTGCCCTACTGGGTGTGGCCACTGGAGTGGCTCATCGTCGGCGTGGCGGTGGTGCTGACCGTCTACACCGGGATCGACTACGTGGTCAAGGCCCGGCAGGCCGCGGCGCGGGGTCGATGAGCGAGCCCGGGGCGGTCGAGGGGCCGGGGAATGCGTCGGTGGAGGAGGCACTCGTCGCGACGCTGAAGGCCCGGGGATGGACCCTCGCCACTGCCGAGTCGCTGACAGCCGGCCTCGTGGCGGCCACGATCGCGAACGTGCCCGGGGCCAGTGCGGTGTTGCGGGGCGGGCTCGTCGTCTACGCCACCGACCTCAAGCATGTCCTGGCCGACGTGCCGCAGAACGTCCTGGACCTGCACGGAGCGGTGTCCGCGGAGACCGCGCGGGCGCTGGCCACGGGCGCGGCGGCCCGCTGCCGGGCGGACGTCGGACTCGCGCTGACCGGGGTGGCGGGCCCCGACGAGCAGGAGGGTCTTCCGGTCGGCACTGTGTACGTGGGGCTGTGCGTCCCAGGTCGTGCGGCATGGTCGGTGCGGTTGGCGCTCGCCGGTGATCGACGGCGGATCCGCGACCAGGCGTGCGACGCGGCGATGTCGCTGGTCACCGAGGTGGCGGCCGGGGCCCGCCCGGCCGGCGGCAACGGAGGGCGGGATCGATGAACGGACGTCCTGCGACGGGGATCGGGAAAGTGGGAACGAATCCGGAAGGTGACGCGTTGTACCCGGTGATGCCGAACATCCAGATGACCACACTGCCCCGCCCCGACCAGCCGAGCGCCCCGCCGTTGTTGCGCGAGACCCTCGGGACGGTTCTGCGTGGCCTGCGCGGGGAGTCAGGTCGGACCCTGCGGGATGTAGCCGACGCGGCGAGGGTCAGCCCCGGATATCTCTCCGAGATCGAGCGGGGGCGCAAGGAGGCCTCCAGCGAATTGCTTGCGTCGATCTCCGGAGCGCTGGAGGTGTCGCTCGGCGAGATCCTCATCCGCGCGGCGCTGGAGGTCTCGCCACCGGGCACGTTCACCGAGCCCGTGCTCGCAGCTTGATTCCCTTTCCGGGACAACTCCAGGTGGTCCACCCATGACGGCGTTCGGTACCGTAGAACAGACCCGTCGTCCGAATCGGCAGAAGGACTAAACGCAGCGATGGCCAATCCGTTTTCCAAGGCATGGCGCTACCTCATGGCGTTGTTCGATTCGAAGATCGACGAACACGCCGATCCGAAGGTGCAGATCCAGCAGGCCATCGCCGACGCGCAGCGTCAGCACCAGCAGCTCTCACAGCAGGCCGCGGCCGTCATCGGTAACCAGCGCCAGCTCGAGATGAAACTGAACCGGCAACTCGCGGACATCGAGAAGCTCCAGGGGTCTACCCGTCAGGCGCTGCAGATGTCGGACCAGGCCCGTCAGAACGGTGACGTGCAGAAGGCCACCGAGTACGAGAACGCCGCCGAGGCGTTCGCGGCTCAGCTCGTCACCGCGGAACAGAACGTGGAGGACCTCAAGGGTCTGCACGATCAGTCTCTTCAGGCCGCCGGTCAGGCGAAGAAGGCCGTCGAGCAGAACGCCATGGTGCTCCAGCAGAAGGTCGCAGAGCGCACCAAGCTCCTCAGCCAGCTCGAGCAGGCCAAGATGCAGGAGCAGGTCAGTGCCTCCCTGCAGTCGATGTCGGAGCTGTCGTCCGGTGGTAACACCCCGAACCTCGATCAGGTCCGCGACAAGATCGAGAAGCGTTACGCCAACGCACTCGGCTCCGCGGAGCTCGCCCAGAACTCGGTCCAGGGCCGGATGATGGAGATCGAGCAGGCGTCCACGCAGATGGCGGGCCACAGTCGGCTCGAGCAGATCCGGGCGTCGATGCAGGCGGAGGGCGGCCAGCTCGGCCAGGGCAGCGGCTCCTCCGGTCAGCTCGGACAGGGCCAAGCGCAGCCGGCCACACCGCCCCAGCAGCAGGCGCAGACCGAACAGCAGTGATCTGGAGGCACACGGGCCGTCGGCGGGTTCGCCGGCGGCCCGTTGTCGTCCGAACAGGGAGGTGCAGCGGGTGACACTGACCGAGTTCAACGCCAGAACGGTGGAGGCCTTCGGTGAACTCCGCGCGGACCACCTCGTGCGGACGCACCATCTGGCCGCGTGCGGTGGCCGTACCGCCCATGAGGCGATCGATGGAGGACAATCGGTCAAGCAGGTCTGGCTCGCGCTCTGTGACGAGTTCGACGTCCCCGAACAGTTGCGCTAGCGCCATATGTACGGCGTGTCGTTCGACGTCGAACAGACGTTCCCCTACACTGGAACACGGATGACGGCGGGCCCCCGCTGTCCACAGGGCGTCACCAGTCCACAGGAGACGGTCGCCGGGCCTCGTATGGCGCTTCGTGTCGTACCCGGCCCGTAACGTCCGCGAGTGAAACCACACAGACCGATCGGCGAGGCGCCGGGGGTCGAGCACGAACGGAGCAGACACATGGCAGCTAAGGCCAAGACGGGCACGGGCAAGCCCGGCGCCGCACAGAATCGTGAGCAGGCACTCGAACTGGCCCTGGCCCAGATCGACAAGGCCTACGGCAAGGGCTCCGTCATGCGGTTGGGAGACGACAATCGGCCGCCGGTCCAGGTCATCCCCTCCGGCGCACTGTCGCTGGACGTGGCGCTCGGGGTCGGCGGATTCCCCCGTGGCCGTGTCGTGGAGATCTACGGTCCGGAGTCCTCGGGTAAGACCACCGTGGCCCTCCACGCTGTCGCCAACGCCCAGGCCGCCGGTGGTATCGCGGCGTTCATCGATGCGGAACACGCACTCGATCCGGAGTACGCACGCAAGCTCGGCGTGGATACGGACAACCTCATCGTCTCTCAGCCGGATACCGGCGAGCAGGCGCTCGAGATCGCGGACATGCTCGTCAAGTCCGGAGCCATCGACATCCTGGTGATCGACTCCGTTGCGGCGCTCGTGCCGCGCGCGGAGATCGAGGGCGAGATGGGCGACAGTCACGTCGGACTCCAGGCCCGCCTCATGAGTCAGGCCCTGCGAAAGATGACGGGCGCCCTGCACAACACCGGGACCACCGCGGTGTTCATCAACCAGCTTCGCGAGAAGATCGGCGTGATGTTCGGCTCGCCCGAGACCACCACCGGTGGTAAGGCGCTCAAGTTCTACGCCTCGGTGCGGCTGGACGTGCGTCGCATCGAGACGCTGAAGGACGGGGCGGACGCGGTCGGTAACCGCACCAAGGTCAAGGTCGTCAAGAACAAGGTTGCGCCGCCCTTCAAGATCGCCGAGTTCGACATCGTCTACGGCGAGGGCATCAGCCGCGAGGGCTCGCTCATCGACATGGGCGTGGAGAACGGCTTCATCAAGAAGTCCGGTTCCTGGTTCACCTACGGTCAGGACCAGCTGGGGCAGGGTAAGGAGAATGCCCGCCGCTACCTCAAGGAGAACCCGGCCGTCCGGGACGAGATCGAGCGCAAGATCCTGGACAAGCTCAACATCGGAGCTGGGGCCGAGATCGCGGAGATCGAGGCGGAGTCCGACGAGGACGCCCCGATCGACGTGGTGCCCGTCGAGTTCTGATGCCGATGGATCGGACGCGCCCGGAAGGGCAGCGCGCGACCGGTCAGCGCCCGGAGCTCGATGCGGATGAGCTCCGGGCGGCAATAGCGGCGGTCGAAGCCCGTCCGTCGGGATCGTCGGACCTGCCTCCGCTCGCTCCGGAGGCGCACGAGGCGGCAACGGCGGCACTGCGGTTACTCCGCTACCGGCCACGTAGTGAGCATGAGCTACGTGGGCGTCTGGCCGAGAAGGAACACCCGGCAGAGGCGATCGACGAGGCGATCGACCGCATCCGGGTGTGGGGCTTGATCGACGACGGGGAGTTCGCTGCGGAATGGGTGCGGGGTCGTCGGCGGCGGCGGGGTCGAGCCCGCGGCGCCCTGGAACGCGAGCTCCGGGACAAGGGCGTCGCGGAGGCCCACATCGCCGACGCGGTGGCCGATATAGACGATTCCGATGAACGTCTGCAGGCCACGGAACTCGTGCGCGCTCGTTTGTCGAGACGCCCTGCCGGCGCGGCCAGCGGAGCGGCTCGCGCCGGGGAACGGCGTCGACTCGTGTCGTTCCTCGCCCGGCGGGGCTATCCCACGGGGCTGGCCATGGCCGTGGTGGATGCCGAGTTGGCGGCCCACGCTTCGTCCTGAGTACCCTGGCCTGCGTGGATTCTCTCGTGACCGACCTGCAGCAGGCGCCCGGGGACGCCCCGGTGGACGGCGCCGATCAGCGGACCTACCAGGTGCGCACCTTCGGATGCCAGATGAACGTCCATGACTCCGAACGGATGTCCGGGGTCCTGGAAGAGGCGGGCTATATCCCCTTCGAGGGGGAGGCCGACCCGGTGACCGGCGCCCTTCCGGACCTCGTGGTCTTCAACACCTGCGCGGTGCGTGAGAACGCCGACAACCGACTCTACGGAACGCTGGGGCATCTGCGCCCGTGGAAGGACGCCAACCCGCGCCTGCAGATCGCCGTCGGCGGGTGTCTGGCGCAGAAGGACAAGGACGTCGTCGTCTCGCGGGCGCCCTGGGTGGACGTGGTGTTCGGCACCCACAACCTCGGCCACCTGGCGACCATGCTCGAGCGTTCGAGGCACAACGAGCGCGCCGAGGTCGAGATCGCTGATTCCCTTCAGCACTTTCCCTCGACGCTGCCCGCGACCCGTGATTCGGCCTATGCGGGCTGGGTGTCGGTATCCGTCGGCTGCAACAACACGTGCACGTTCTGCATCGTTCCCTCGCTACGTGGCAAAGAGGTCGACCGCCGGCCGGGCGAGGTCCTCGCCGAGGTCCAGGCCCTCGCCGACGAGGGGGTCATCGAGGTGACCCTCCTCGGCCAGAACGTCAACGCCTACGGCAGGTCGTTCCACGACCCGGACGAGCCCTCGGACAAGGGCGCATTCGCGAAGTTGCTCCGCGCCGCCGGTCGGGTCGAGGGGATCGAACGGATCCGTTTCACCTCCCCGCACCCTGCCGAGTTCACAGACGATGTGATCGAGGCGATGGCATCCACTCCTACTGTGTGCCCGCAGCTGCACATGCCCCTGCAGTCCGGTTCCGACCGCGTACTGCGCGCGATGCGACGGTCGTACCGCTCGGAGAAGTTCCTGGGCATCCTGGACCGGGTCCGCGTCGCGATGCCGGACGCCGCCATCACCACCGATATCATCGTGGGCTTCCCCGGGGAGACCGAGGAGGACTTCCAGGCGACACTCGACGTGGTCGAGAAGGCGCGATTCTCCAGCGCGTTCACCTTCCAGTATTCTCCGCGCCCGGGGACCCCGGCCGCCACCATGGAGGACCAGATCCCCAAGGCCGTCGTCCAGGAGCGGTACGAGCGACTCATCGAGCTCCAGGAGCGGATCACGCTGGAGGAGAACCAGGCCCGCGTCGGCCGCGTGGTGGAGGTTCTCGTCACCGCCGACGAGGGACGCAAGGATGCCGCCACCGCGCGGATGACGGGGCGAGCGCGCGACGGCATACTCGTGCACTTCGCGCCGACCGGCGACAACGCGGATCGCGTCCGCCCGGGTGACGTGATCACCACGCGGATCACGGCTGCTGCCCCACACCACCTGCTCGCCGACGACGGCGTGCTCAGCTACCGCGCCACCCGCGCCGGCGACCGGCACGAAGCGGGGGAGAAGCCCGAGACCCCGCCGATCGGCGTCGGCCTCGGACTGCCCACATTGCGTCGAGACGTCGCGGTCGACGACGTCCTTGAGAAGGGATGCCCCACGTGAGTAACGCGGACCGCCCCGATCCCATCGCCGGGATCATGGAAGTAACCCGAAACGCGGAATCAGAGATGCGCCGCAAGGACCGTGTGCTCGGCCGGACGCTCGTCATCGGCCGGGCCTACCTCGCGTCCACGGTGCTCATCGTCATCCTCGCCGCGATGCTTCTCCTGCCGCACAGTGACGGGGTCCGCGGTATCGATGTGCTGTTCTTCACCGACGCGGCCGCCGATCAGTCGACCTCGCTGCCCTCGCACATCTTCGTGCTGTTGTACTCCGTGGGCACGATCGGGTTCGGCGCACTCATGATCCTCACCCAGAAGTGGTGGGCGGCCGGGGTCGCATGGAGCGCCACCTGCGTGTCAGCGGTCTACGGGATCCTGGCGATCTGGCTCCGACAGTCCGGACGCGGGCCCGACCCCGATTTCCAGGGGTTCGGAGGCCCGGGTATCGGAATGTACCTGAGTGAGATCCTGCTGTTCCTGCTCATCGGAACTCTCGCCGGCGTGCTCTGGACGCGCACCCCTGAGCAGCGCCAGCTGGAAGAGAACGCGCGAAGCGGGGACGGTCTCTGATCTGACCTGCTCAGACATGACGAAAAGGGGGCGGGGTGCCAGGCACCCCGCCCCCTTTCGTCATCGGCCGGCGCGTATCGCTGACCCGGTCAGCGCGTATCGACGGCGTTCTCCGCGGCCTCCGCCCACTCCCGCCACTGGGCGGCCTGGGAGCGTGCGTTGTTGGCGTCCTTGCTCTTGCCCGCGGCTTCGGCCTTCTCCGCCTGGTCCTCGAAGTCGCGGACCCGGTCCCAGAACTGCCCCGCGCGGGCCTTGGCCTCCGGATCGGTGCGACGCCACTCGGTGTCGGCGGCCTCCGAAACCGACTTCTCGATCGCCCGGATCCGGTTCTCGAGCGGACCCATCCGATCTCGGGGAACCTTCCCGATCTCCTCCCAACGCGACTGCAGTTCGCGCAGGGTCGAGCGGGCGGCGGCCAGGTCGGTGCCGGGCTTGATCCGACCCTCGTACTCCTTGAGGAGAGCCTCCTTGGCCTCGGCATTCACCTCGAACTCCGCGTCGCGTTCCGCGGCGGCGGCGTGCCGGGCGTCGAAGAAGGTGTCCTGCGCGGCCTTGAAGCGCTTCCACAGGGCATCGTCCGCTTCACGCGGTGCCCGGCCGGCCGCCTTCCATTCGTCCATGAGCCGCCGGTACGAGGTGGCGGTGTCGTTCCACTCGGTGGAGCCGGACATGGCCTCGGCTCGTTCGACCAGTTCTTCCTTGACCCGTTTGACCGATGCCCTGTTGCGATCGAGTTCGGCGAAGTGGGAACCGCGGCGACGGTTGAATGCCTCGCGCGCCTTGGAGAACCGCTTCCACAGTGCGTCGTCGGTCTTCCGGTCGATCCCACGGATCGTCTTCCATTCGTCCAGGATCTCCCGGAGCCGGTCGCCGGCCGCCTTCCACTGGGTCGACGACGCGCCGATCTCCTCGGCCTCGGACGCCAGTTCCTCCTTGCGGGCGATCGCCGCGGAGCGCTGCTCGTCCTTGCGCTGACGGGCCCGGGCCTCGACCTCACCCGAACGTTCGACCACGGCGGCCACCCGCACCGCGAGTGAGTCCAGGTCGCCCACCGCGGCGGCGGTGGGGATCTGTTCGGCCAGGGCCTCAGCGGACGCGCGAGTCTTCCGGGCGTCCTGGGGATGCGTGTCCAGGCGGGTCTCGAGGAGGGAGACCTCGGCGGCGAGATCATCGAAACGAAGCCCGAAGTGGGCCAGCCCTTCGGCCGGAACTCCCGCCTGCCACGAGCCGACCTGACGTTCACCGTCAGCGGTCCTGACGAACACCGCGCCCGATTCATCGACCCGACCCCATTCAGCGGGGTCGGAGGCACGGGTGGCCTTGGCTTCCGCTGCCGGGGCCGGGCTCGGCGTGGCCTTCCGGGCCATCGCGGCGGGGGAAGGGGCTCCCGGGCGCGGCCCGGGTCGGGGCCCGGGCCCGGGGGTCGGCGACGTCCCTCCGGACTCCTGACCGCTCGCGGCGGTGGGTGACTGGTCGCTCATGTGGTCCTCGTTTCCTTCTGCCGCGTAACACGGCACCGTCGCCGGGCTGACATCCCGGTCATCGCCTCGCCGTCCCGCTACCGGGCCGGCATCCTCCTAGTGTGTACCAACGCAGCCACGTTCGTCGGCTGTATCTGTACGTGGCGCCGGATAGTCGGCCGAGTCCGCCGGAGAGGCGGGCCGCGGGGGCGCCCGGCCACACGCCCCGTGTGGCATCGGAAGACCTTCGCCGCGGGAACAGTAGGGTTCCCTGATGTGAGCAGTCCCGTCGTCCTGATCCCCGGTGCACCGGTGCTGGTGCCCGAGCTGTCCGGCGCAGCAGCCGCGGAGAGCACCCGCGAGGTCGAGTTGCTGTGCGAACAGCTCCGGCGGGCGTCCTGCTCAGCGTCACGCGTCGTGGTGGTGGGCACCGACCCGCAGCGCAGGACCCTGCAGGACGTCAGCTCGTCCCTGCGTCGGTGGGGTGCCGACGTTCGAGTCGGGCGTCCGGACGCCCCGTCCGCCCCACGGGGGAGCGTGCCCGATGCGGCACTGATCGCGTGGTGGATGCTCGACCGGGCGGGCTCCGGGCTACCGCGGACGTTCGAGGCGGTGGATGAGCAGGGTCGGATCGCGAACTCGACACCGGTGAAGGTGTCCGACGGCTACGATCTCGTCGTCGTCGTCGCGGATGGCCCCGCCTCGTTGACCCCGCGCGCGCCCGTTCCGGAGGACCAGCGCGGGGTGGCTCTCGACGCCGCACTCACCGCGTGGCTGCGCGACGGGGGTGTCCTCCCGGACCCCGGGCCGGCCGCGGCGGCCGAGGTGGGGTGGTGGAGCCGCCCGTCCTGGTTGGCCCTCGCCGGGCTCATCGGGGACCGCACCGCGGTCGACACGGTCTCGTGGGCACCGTTCGGCGTCGGCTATCACGCCGCGCGGTGGGAACCGATCCCGCCCCGTGCGACGTCCGCCGCCGGCTCGTCCGCCACGGGATGCGCGGCCTACGACGGGGGCCCGCAGTGACCGACACGACCCCGATCGCGGTGGTGGGTGCCACCGGCACCGGAAAATCGGAGATCGCCCTGGGGCTGGCCGAGACCCTCGGCGGTGAGGTCATCAACTGCGACGCCATGCAGCAGTACCGCGGTATGGACATCGGCACTGCCAAGCTCCCCCCGGACAAGCGCCGGGGGATCCCGCACCACCGCCTCGACGTCCTCGACGTGACCGAGACCGCCAGCGTCGCCGATTTCCGCGATGAGGCCGAGCGGGAGATCTCCGAGATCCGCGGGCGGGGGAACGTGCCGATCCTGTGCGGTGGGTCGATGATGTACCTGCAGGCGCTGATCGACGGCTGGTCCATCCCCGACACCGACCCGCGGGTGCGGGCGCGGTACGAGCGCCGGCTCGAGGAGATCGGGGTGGCCGCGCTGCACGCAGAACTGTCCCGTATCGACCCCGAGGCGGCCCGCACCATCCTGCCGACCGACCCGCGCCGCACCGTCCGGGCGATGGAGGTCGTCGAGATCACCGGGCGCCCGTTCTCCGCCTCCCGCCCGACCATCGGCGCGCCCCGGTGGGGGACCCGGATCCTCGGATTGCGGTGCGGGTTGCCCGAGTTGGACGAGCGACTGGCAGCGCGCACGGCCGCGATGTTCGCCGACGGACTGGTCGACGAGGTGCGGGGGCTGGTCGGCGTGGGCCTGCGGGGCGGCGTCACCGCACGTCGCGCGATCGGCTACGCGCAGGTTCTCGACGAGATGGACGACGACCTGGGCATCGACGAAGCCGGGGTCGCCCGCGCGGAGGAGCGCACGTTCATCGGCACGCGCCGCTACGTCCGGCGACAGCGCTCGTGGTTTGGCCGTGACCACCGGATCCACTGGATCGACACCGACACCCTTGGCGGGCAGGCGCGCCCCGGCGGACCGTTGCGCGCCGCCCTGGAGACTCTCGAGGAGGCCCGACGATGAGCGAGCCCGGTGCGGGCAGGTCCCGCGTCCAGTCCGTGGATCGCACCTTCGCGTTGCTGGACGCCCTCGCACTGCGCGGGGGGCGCGCGTCCCTCGGCGACCTGGTCGCCGACACCGGCCTGGCCGCCGCGACCGTCCACCGCCTGTGCGGCACGCTCGCCGAGAGTGGACACCTGCGCCGTGACGCGCGGCGCGACTACCTGTTGGGCCCCCGCCTTCAGCGGGTCGGCGACGCCGCCCGGCGCGCGACCCTGGAATGGGCCGAGCCGGTTCTGCGGGCAATCGTGGCAGGGACCGGCGAGACCGCGAACATGGCCGTCCGCGAGGGGGACGGTGTGGTGTATCTCGCCCAGGTGCCCTCCCCGCACTCGATGCGGATGTTCACCGAGGTGGGGCGCAGGGTGGAGGTCCACTGCACCGCCGTGGGGAAGGCGCTGGTGGCGGGCGACGACGACGACGAGGTCCGCGCGATGCTCGGTCGGGCCGGTATGCGTCGCTACACCTCGACGACGATCGTCCGCCCCGACGCGCTGATCGCCGAGCTCGACCGGATCCGTCGCTCGGGTTTCGCGACCGACGAATCCGAGCAGGAGGAGGGGGTGCGCTGCGTGGCGATAGCCGTGGGGGAGGGCGCCGCCTCGTTCGCGGTGTCCGCATCCGGCCCCGAGGCGCGGTTCACCTCCGATCGCAGGGACGCCGCTGTGGGGATCCTGCGTGCGGCGGTGGCCGGGCTGAACACGTGACCTGACGACGAGAGCCGGCAGTCCACCCGGGTGGAC